>JAJUFM010000166.1 GCA_029265995.1 Rhodospirillaceae bacterium
ATGAAGCCTTCGATCAAAGCCTGAAGGCGCGCGACCCCCGCTGGGGCCTGCGGCTTCTGGAAGAGGTGGCACGAGAAGCGGAGTTGCGTGACCTTATGCTCGAGAAAGTGGTCGAAATGCCGGCCAATAACCTGACCATCGTGTTTCGGCGTAGTTGAGCTGCCACGCGCCAACCATTAACCGCGGGCGTAGGGATTGTCCGACTTCTTCAAATGCAAGCGAATGGGCGTTCCCGGCAGGTCGAAATCTTCACGCAGCGCGTTCTCCAAATAGCGCAGATAGGCGCTCGGCAACTCATCCGGATGGGAGCAGGAGATTGCGAAAGTCGGGGGGCGGCTCCGTGCCTGCGTGATGTACTTGAGGCGAATGCGACGCCCGCCTGGAGCCGGAGGTGGGTGGGCGGCGATCACTTGCTGCAGCCAGCGATTGAGCATCCCTGTCGACAGGCGCTTGTTCCAGACCTCATAGGCCCTGAATACCGCCTTCATCAGGCGTTCGGTACCGCGTCCTTGAAGTGCCGATAGGGTAACAATGGGTATGCCACGAGTTTGCGGCAGTGAGCGGAGCAGCCGATCTTCCACTGCCTTCAAGGCCATCGCCCGGTTTTCCACCAGATCCCACTTGTTGATGGCAATGACCAGCGCGCGGCCCTCTTCCACTACCTTGCGCGCAATTGTGAGATCCTGCCTTTCCAGCCCCAGCTCGGCATCCAGTACCAGGACCACCACCTGGGCGAAATCGATCGCGTTTTTCGTGTCCGCGGCGGAGAGGCGTTCAACGCGGTCTTCGACGCGTGCCTGACGGCGCAGGCCTGCTGTATCCACCAGACGCAGAGGGCGGCCAGCAAACTCCCAATCGATCGCAATGGCGTCACGGGTGATACCGGCTTCCGGCCCTGTCAGCAGACGGTCCTGGCCGATCAAGCTGTTGACGAGAGTCGACTTGCCCACGTTCGGTCGCCCGACAATGGCCAATTGCAGCGGCCCCTTAGGCTCCTCCTCGACTTCCTCCGCCTCCTCGGAAGTTGAGAATTCCGTCGGCTCTTCTCGATCAAACGTCTCCTGCTCTTCCACTTGAACGAGCGGCTGCAGAAAATCGTAGAGTTCGTCCAGCCCCAGTCCGTGCTCGGCGGAAAGGGCTATGGGGTCACCGAGGCCGAGCGCGTAGGCCTCAAGTCGCCCAGCCTCACCAGCTTTTCCCTCACATTTGTTTGCAGCAAGCAGCACGGGCTTCTGGGATCGACGCAGTTGGTCGGCAAAATGCGCATCCAGTGGTGTGACGCCGGCGCGCGCGTCGATCAGCATCAATACCGCATCGGCCTCCTCTACCGCGCGTTCCGTCTGGCGGCGCATCCGCGCCTCCAGGCTATCGTCGGTAACATCTTCAAGACCTGCGGTATCGATCACCCGAAAGCTCAGGTCGAAAAGGCGCCCCTCTCCATCCTGTCGGTCGCGGGTAACACCCGGCTGATCGTCGACAAGCGCCTTTCTGCGTCCAACCAGCCTGTTGAAGAGCGTCGACTTGCCGACATTTGGCCGCCCCACCAGCGCAAGGGTAAAGGTGGTGCGGTCTCGGTTCTGTTCACGAGGGGAAAGTTCTCTCACCGCAGTGCCAAAAGCTGGCCGCCGTCCGTGATCAGCAGAAGCGTCCCATCAACGACGGCAGGCTGAATCAGAACCGGGCCCGTTATGGATTGGCTGTGAAGAATCGAGCCATCTTCCGGGGAAGCGAGGACGAGCTGTCCCAAGCTATTTGCCAGAATTAATTGGCCACCTGCCAGCACCGGGCCCGCCCAGACGACAGGGCCCTCCCGATCCTCCTGATCGCGGTACCGCTGCAGGGGTGAAACCCATCGAATTCTGCCATTCTCGCGGCTGAGAGCCACCAACTGCGCATCCTGGGTAACTACGTAGATGGTGTTGCCTGCTACCCAAGGCGTCTGAGTTCCACCGACCGCGGCTTCCCAACGAGGCATGCCTGTGCGCTGATCGATGGCGAGCATGAGGTTGGAGTTGGAGATGGCTACCACGAGGCCTTCATCGATCACCGGATGGCCGCGCACCTGCGCGATATTCGCGGTCTGCTCCAAGCGACGCACGCCGGCCAGGGAGTCTTCCCACAGCACCTGGCCATTGTCAGCCAGAAGCGCGACGACCTCGCCTGAACTGAAGGCACCCACGACAGTGCTCTCTGTCGCCGCCGGACTGGCGCCCCCCAGCAAGCTGGCGATCTCGGCGAGGCCATAATGCGTCCAAAGTTCGTCCCCATTTTCCGCATCCACCGCTACCAGCACGTTTTCTGTCGTCGACGCGAAAACCCGCCCGTTGGCAAAGGTGGGGCCACTGCGCAGCGGCGCGCCCAGATCGGTCTGCCACTGTATCTGGCCGTCCGCTGCCCCAAGAGCGTAAAGTCCGCCATAGCCGGTGGTCACATAAACGCGGCCGTCGCCCGTGGAAACGCCACCGCCAAAATACTCTTCTCGACTGCTGCGGTCTTGTCCCAGATCGCGGGACCACAGCCGCCGCCCACTAGCCAAGTCGAAGGCGCTCACCCGCCGCCGAGCGTCCATCGCGAAAACACGCCCATCCGCCGAGACCGGCTGAGCAAGCAGACGGCGATTGTCGCGGCTGCCTTCGCCTACACTTGCGCTCCACGCCTGACGAAGCGGCGTATCGAGGGAAAGATGGCGCAGCGAATGGGCGGCATCGCCTCCAGGTTGGGGCCACTCGGTGTTGCGGATGGGCGGTGAGATGGAGACTGGCTCCGCTGCGGCTTCTGCGTTCACCTCAAGACCGCTGTCGCCGATCAGGACAGCAATCCTTTCTCCCGGGAGGGGCTCTTCATCCCCTCCCCCGAACCAGCCACTGAAGGCACCGCATCCGGTCAGCAGCATCATGCTGGCGAGAAGAGCTCCGGCAGGTAGAAGGCGCATCGTTTTCATTCGTCCAGAGTTCCAACCATTTCGCCCGCTCGCTGGCGCGTCCCGGCAGGCGCCTCGATGTCGGCCTGCAGGCCCTCCAGACGCGAGCGTGCGGCATCCAGATCCTCTCGCGCAAGCGCGGCCACGGCGGAAAGTTCGAGCGCGAGCGCTCGGTAAGGTCGACCCGCTTCAGTCAGAGGTTCGAGCATAGCCTCGCCCTCTTCAACCTCGCCCTGGTCAATTCGGAAACTTGCCGCCGCCAGGATCGCAGCATCCCGATAGGCCTGCGGGGCGCTTCCCTCTGCGACGCTGCCCCAGGTCTCAAGCGCCAGCTGAGCGTTCCCATCTTCCGCTGCGAGTCGTGCGAGTTCGAAAGCAGCCAGCAGTCCATACGCCTTGTCGTCGGGATCGGCCATCTGAGCAAAGCGCTGTAAAGCCTGCGCCCGCTCACCCGCTTCCAGTTGTGCTTCAGCGATCGCATAGCGCTCTGCGGCGGCCACGCGCTGCCGCTGCTCATAGGCTTGCCATGCCTGAAACCCCGCCACCCCAAGGATAACGGCCGCCACCGCTCCAATAATCAGAACCCGGTATTTTCGCCATGTCGCGAGGAGTTGATCGCGCCGGACCTCCTCATCGATCTCTCTGAAAAAATCGCTCACACAGGGTCCCCCGAGCTGCTGCGGCAGCCGCGCTGGCCGCATCGCCTAAGCATATATCCAGCATCCCCAGACGCCAGTGGCGCCGAGACAATTTCAGTTCGCTCAGGGCGCGTAGCATAGCCTGAGGAACCGCTCAAGGTAAGGCGGGTGCGCCACTTGCTGTCGGCACTCTGGACGCGCCTTAGCATTTCGGGGAGACTGACCGGACAGCGTGTTGCGCCACAGACCGTGGAGGAGACTGCATGGCGGGGGTAGTCCGGCTAGAGGAATTCCGCGTGCGACGGCGTCGGCGCCCGGCTGTTGTTTACTTCTCCCGCCAAGAACTGGATCAGTTGCTCTCCCTGTACAGTCGCCGGGTGGCAACCGGAGAATGGCGCGACTACGCGATCGACCACGCAGCCGGCTGCGCCTTCTTTTCCGTCTTCCGGCATTCCTATGACCGGCCACTTTTCTCGATCGCGAAACGCCTGCGCTCTGACGGCAAGAGCACGGAGTTCCTTCTGCTGGCGGGCCATCGCCAAATCGCCTCAGACGGCAAGCTTCCCAGCCTGTTGAAGCGCTTCGAAAAGAAGATCAAGATCGTTTCCTGACGCGCTAGGCCATCAGTTGCCGAAGCCGTCGTAGATCACTCGGTCCCCAACCCTGATCCCCAGCCGCTCCGCCGTACCGCCCGCAAGTTCCAGTACCGCGCGAACGGGGCGGCCGGAATTGATGGCCCGCTCCGAATGGGGGGCCGTGCGCGCGGCGATCCGCGCAATCCGCCCTCGCCTGTCGATGAACAGCATGTCGAGGGGTATCAGGGTGTTTTTCATCCACATCGAGCGGAAATCCTCGTGATCGTAAAGGAAGAGCATTCCCGCGTCCTGCGCTAGCGCC
>JAJUFM010000045.1 GCA_029265995.1 Rhodospirillaceae bacterium
GTTCAGCCAGGTGGAAGACCTGCTGCCGGTGATCAGTTTCGAGAGCAAGAAGGAGTCCGAAACCCAACGCAAGCACAGTGAATTCGTCGAGCGCATGATCGAGCGTGGCTATACCCAGCGACAGGTCCGACGGCTGGTGGAATGGTACATGCGGGTCAAGCAGGCCGGCTAGGCCGAGGGGGGAGCAGGTGCGGGTAATCGATCGGCGGCAGAATCCCCAAGGCAAGAGCCTGGCCAACCGCCAGCGCTTCGTGCGTCGGGTCAAGCGCCAGGTGGCCGAGGCCGTGCGCCAGGCCTCTGCGGAGCGAAGCATTCGCGATCTGGCCGATGGCGAGCAGATCGCGATCCCTTCCGACAGCCTGCGCGAACCCCGGTTCCGCCACGACGGGAAGACTGGGCGGCAGCAGGGGGTTCTGCCCGGCAACAAGGAATACAAGGAAGGCGATCGCATCCCTCGGCCAAGTGGGGGCAACGGCTCTGCGGGACGCGAAGGAAGCCCGGATGGAGAGGGTGAAGACAGTTTCGGCTTCGTCCTGTCACGAGAAGAGTTCCTCGACATTTTCCTCGAGGATCTCGAACTTCCCGATTTGATGAAGAAGAGCGTAACCCGCTCCGAGCAGATGAGCTTCCAGCGAGCGGGATACGCCACCAGCGGCACGCCATCTAACGTCAACCTGCTGCGCACCATGCGTAACAGCCTGTCGCGGCGCATCGCCCTGCACCGACCGCGCACCCAAGAGATGCGGGCGCTGGAGGAACGTATTCAACTGCTCGAGGCGGAGCAGCCAGAGGATCCGGAACTGGAAGAGTTGCGCGCGAAACTCCACCAGCTTCGCCGGAGGCAGAAAGAGATCCCCTTTCTCGATCCCATCGATGTGCGCTTCAACCGCTTTGAAGCCGTGCCGCGGCCGATAACTCAGGCCGTCATGTTCTGCCTGATGGACGTGTCGGGTTCCATGTCCGAGGAGATGAAGGACCTCGCCAAACGTTTCTTCATGCTCCTCTATCTCTTCATCCAGCGCCGCTATCGCCACGTGGAGATCGTCTTCATTCGCCATACCCACCACGCCGAAGAGGTGGACGAGGAGACGTTCTTTTACAGCCGGGAGACGGGAGGCACGATCGTTTCCACGGCACTGGAGGAGATGCGTCGGATCATTCGGGAGCGCTTTCCTCCAGCGGACTGGAACATCTACGGTGCGCAGGCTTCAGATGGGGACAACATGACTCCCGACGGGCCGCAAGTTGCCTCCATCCTGGAGCAGGACCTGCTGCCGATTTCCCAATACTTCGCCTACATCGAGGTCTCTGGGGGCGTGGGGGAATTACTGCGGACCCAATCGAACCTTTGGCAGACCTACGCCCCTTTTGCTGCGGCGCACCGGAACTTCGCAGCGCGTCGCGTCGCGAAGCGGGGCGACATCTACCCGGTGTTTCGCGAGCTCTTCACGCCGGAGCCGCAAGGGAGCTGAGGAGAGCGCAACATGGGCAGCAGCCTTCTTTTCACCGGCGCGGAGTGGTCCTACGACGCCCTCGCCCGCGCCTACGAGACGATCGAGCCCATCGCTCTTGGAGAGCTGGGATTGGAGATCTACCCCAATCAGATCGAGATTATCACGGCGGAGCAGATGCTCGACGCCTATGCCTCGATCGGCTTGCCCCTGATGTACAACCACTGGTCCTTCGGCAAGCAGTTTGCCTACAATGAGCTGCTGTACCGCAAGGGCGCCCGGGGGCTGGCTTACGAAATCGTCATCAATGCCGTGCCCTGCGTCAGCTACATCATGGAGGACAACTCCATGGCGATGCAGACGCTGGTCATGGCGCACGCAGCTTTCGGCCACAACCACTTCTTCCGTAACAATCACCTCTTCCGGCAGTGGACCGACGCAGAGGCCATTCTCGACTATCTGGAATTCGCCAAGAGCTACATTGCTCGCTGCGAGGAACGCTATGGCAGCCGGGCCGTCGAACGACTGCTCGATGCCGCCCACGCGCTGATGGACCAGGGAGTGAACCGCTATCATCGCAAGCGGCGCGGTGGCATTCGCTGGGTCGAGGAGCGAGAGCGCGCTCGCCTGCGCTATGAAGAAGAAAGCTACAACGATCTCTGGCAGCGCACCGTGCCTCAGGGCGCGCCGCATTCTCAGGCGGAGCGCGGAGGCGTACGACAGGAACGTGCCGCCCTGGACTTGCCGGAGGAAAACATCCTCTACTTCCTTGAGAAGAACGCGCCGAAGCTCGAGTCCTGGCAGCGAGAGATACTCCGGATCGTGCGCCAGTTGGCTCAGTACTTCTATCCGCAGAAACAGACTAAGGTGATGAACGAGGGCTGCGCTACCTACGTTCATTACCGCATCATGAACCGGCTACATGAGACGGGCCGTCTCTCGGACGGCGGCTTCATGGAGTTTCTGCACTCTCATACCGCCGTTATCTTCCAGCCGGACTTCGACGATCCACGTTACTCCGGGATCAACCCCTATACCCTGGGATTCGAGATGATGCGCGACATCCAGCGCATCTGCGAAGAGCCCACTGAAGAAGATCGGGAGTGGTTCCCAGATATCGCCGGCTCAGGCGCCACCATGGAAGTATTGCGCGATGCTTGGGCCCAGTACCGAGACGAAAGCTTCGTGCTGCAATTTCTGAGCCCGGCGCTGATCCGCAAGCTCAAGCTCTTCGCCCTGAGCACGGAAGAAGATGACACCCACTACCTCGTGAACGCCATCCATAATGAGCGCGGCTACCAGAAAATCCGCAAGAACCTCGCCCGCAGCTATGATATCGCGCTTCAGGAACCGGATATTCAGGTGGTGGAGGCGAACCTCAGCGGAGATCGTACGCTGGTGCTGCACCATCAGGTCTATGAGGGCCGCAGACTGGAGGATGAGGATGCCGCCATGGTACTGCGCCACGTCGCCCGTCTGTGGGGCTACCCGGTAACGCTGGTTGAAATCGATGCTGTCAGTGGCGCGACTTGGCGCCGGCACCACAGCAGCTATCCGGACGACTAGAGCAGATTCACGCATTTGACTGAACCCCATAGTGGTTCAGATCAAACGCGATCCGGTCTAGCTGCCACAAGTGGAAGAGGCGGCCAAACCATCGATAGCTTGACCGCCTCCAAAGGAAAGAACTTAAGGGTTCAGACCGTCCTTACACGATATCCACACCTGCCTTCCGCGCGGCGTTTAGGTCTCTGAAGAAACCCCGAACGATCACGGAAAGGATGATTGCCGAAAGGGCCGGCCAGATGAGGATGTAGAAGGTTAGCCAGAAGGTAGTCATGAAGTTTCCTCCTATTCGGCTGGGGTCGCTTGAGGCGCAGCGGCGCCGGCCACTTGCGCCTGCGTCTTGTCGGCTTCCTGGAAGAGCTGCACCCGCTGAGAGATGAGGTCGAAGTCGAACTCCTCTCGGCTCATCAGGCTGAGCGCAACGCAGATGATGGTGCTGGCGCCATAGGCCGTGAGAGAGGCCAGCAGCACGGTGTAGTCCGTGAGAAAGCCCGCGAAATACCAGGCGCTCACCAGCGCGGCGATGACGCCGACTACCACACCAACCAGGCGGCCGAAGAAGCCGAAGCTCATGAGACCGAGCACGACGCCTGCGCCCACCGCTGCTACCATCTCAAAGAAGAAGCCGATGACACCTTCCATGGGAAGCAGCTCGAAACGGACGGCGGTGAAGAGCAGCACCCCGCCAGCAACGGCCCAGGTAAAGGCGCTGTTTGTCACCCGCGGCCAGTAGCAGCTCGCAATCACGGGGAAGACCACCGCTCCCCACAGGGCGCCCACGAAGACCAGCATGACCAGGATGTCGAGCGCCAGGCTGGCCAGGATCAGACCGACCATCGTGGCGACGATCATGGTGACACGCCCGATCAGGAGCATCTTCCGCGGCTCCGGACGACCCTTCACGATATTCTTGGCGTAAACATCCGTCATCATGATGGCGGAGAGCGCCGTAAGATCCGCGTCCGCGGTGGAGGACAGGGAAGCCACCACCAGCAGGAAGAACAGGCCGATCATGAAGGGCGGCAGGTAGGTCGAGGCCATCTGCGGGATGATATTGTTCAGGTCACCGCCGTCTGGCTGCACACCCAGCAGCAGAGCCATCAGCCCCAGCATTCCCAGGCCGATAACCACGGCACCATAGCCGACGGTTGCCGTCAGGAAGGTCGGCTTGATCAGATCCTGGCGCACCGCGAAGAGGCGCTGCGCGATCGTCTGGTTACCGATGGCATAGGCGAGCACCGCCACGAAGAAGGGAGCTCCCTGGTTCAGGATCGCTTCCGTTGAGAAGAAGTTGGCCTGCTCAGCGGTCAGGCGCTCCAAGCCCTGTGCCATGACATCTGGACCACCGGCACTGAACAGGACCCAGGGGATGATGATGACGGCGACACCCATCAGCGCAATGAGCTGCGCCACGTCGGTAAGGATGGAAGCGCGGAAACCGGACCAGAGCGTATAGGCCAGGGTCCCGATACCGGCAATCAACACCCCATGCACGAACGACAGCGGCGACAGGATCGCGACGACGGCGCCAGCGGCGGTGAAGTTGACCATCAAGCTGATGGAACTGCCCAGAACGTTGGAAACGGCCAGAATCAACTGGCTGGACGAACCATGACGCGCGTGGATGAGTTCGCCCAGGGTGTGGGCGTTCGGCGCGAGCTGCCGGAAACGCTGCCCGAAGGGATAGATGAAGAGAATCATCAAGGCGCCCCAGAAGCCGTAGTGAATGGCTCCTGACAGACCATAGGTATAGGCGGAGCTGGCTGCGGCATAGAAAGATGCCGCCCAGATCCAGGTCGCGGTCATGCTGGCCGCGGAAATCCCGAAGCCGACCTTCCCACTGGAGACCATATAGCCGTCAACGTTCTCCTTCTTGTGACGTACAAGGAGAGACATGAGAAACGTGCCGCCATAGAAGAGCAAGAGCAGCAACAACGTGGTTGTTGTTGTGAATTGATAATATGTCGCTTCCATACTGATAAACTTCCCCCCTCCTATGGGATGCTCTTTTTATTGGTGTGAAGCGAGACTGTGTGACTCACAAGCAGAGCTACTTGCGACTCACCTGAACAGCTTCATCTCGCTTCAGAGATACTGGAAACACAAAGCCCAGGGTTCTGGAGCGACCCTGGGGCTAGGAGTTAGGCGTAGTTGCCCTTGACCCGCTCCTTGGTCGGATCAAAGTGCGGCGCTCTCACGACCACGGCCGGAATCCGCTTCTGGAAGCCATCCAGCTGGCCGACCTCCACTTCCGTGCCCTCTTCGGCATGGGCCGCATCCATGCGGCAGAGCGCAATCACCTTGCCCAGGATCGGAGAGCGAACGGCAGAGGTGATTTCACCGACCTGCGCCCGGCCGATGCGCACGCAGTCACCCTTGGAGGGCACCTGGTTACCCTCTAGGTCGAGGCCTACTAGCTTCCGGGTCGGATGCACCTTGCGCTCCTCCAGGACGGCGCGGCCAATGAAGTCGTCCTCCTTGGACTTCAGCGGCACGGTGAAACCGATACCCGCCTCGAAGGGGTTCGTCTGGTCGGTGAACTCATAGCCAGCGAAGATCAGCCCGGCCTCGATGCGCACCATATCCAGCGCCGCCAGGCCAAAGGGCGTGAGCCCGTGCGGCTGACCCGCTTCCCAGATGGCGTCGAAAACGGCCTTGGCATCCTTGGGATGGCAGAAGACCTCGTACCCGAGTTCACCCGTAT
The DNA here is from genome assembly GCA_029265995.1 of Rhodospirillaceae bacterium. Taxonomy (GTDB): domain Bacteria; phylum Pseudomonadota; class Alphaproteobacteria; order Kiloniellales; family DSM-21159; genus Aquibaculum. Next base: position 5,722 of record JAJUFM010000045.1, read on the forward strand.
AACCGGTCCGCGACACGACGACCGCTGGTCCGTGAAAATCGCCGATGCGCCCCACGGTAAAGCGGAAGACACCCAGTTCCTCGACGGTCGGCCGCTCCGGCTTGGTCCAGATGATCTCGCGAAGGATATCGCGGCTACGCGGTCCCTGAACGGCTACGTTATGAAGCTGATCCGTGGAAGAGCGGACCCAGACGTTCATGCCACGCTTTTCTGCCTGCTCGCGCAGCCAGAGGCCTGAAGTGCCGCAGCCGCCAACCCAGCGAAAGTTGTTCTGGTCGAGGCGGAAGACCGTGCCGTCATCCACCATGCCGCCGTGCTCGTAGCACATGGCGGTGTAGACCACCTGGCCGATGCTCAGCTTCTTCATGTTCCGGGTTACGCAGAGCTGCATCAAAGCCTCGGCGTCGGGGCCGGTGATCTCGTACTTGCGCAGCGGGCTCAGGTCCATGATCACCGCCTTTTCGCGGCAGGCCCAGTACTCGGCGATCGCGCCGTGGTCGTTAAACTTGTTGGGCAACCAGTACCCGTTGTACTCGACGAAATCCCGAGTGTGCTTCTCGAAACACTCGTGGAAGGCCGTCTTCTTTGTCGGCTGCAGATCGGCGTCGGCGGTCATACGGAAACCTATTGATCGAGGAAACTCTTCGTGATGGTCGTAGACCCGCACCTGAATGTCGGTGGGATCCCAGCCATTGGCAGGATCGACGTCGCAGGGGCAGGCTGTGGAGACGCACAGGAGGTCGGTCATGGCGCGCAGCAAGACATAATCGCCGGGGCGCGACCAGGGGTCGTCCATGTTGATGGCGTTGGCGTCATCCAACAGGGTGTTGAAGAAAAAGTTGATTGCCGGCCATCCGGCCCGCTTGGGCAGACCGTAGGGATCCAGCTCTCGGTTGATGTTATCGCTACAGTTCACGTGCCCCGGGTAGCCCAGGTCCTCGTAGTAGCGCGCGGTGCAAGCCAACCCGAAAGTATCGTGGCGCCCGCAGGTGTCCTGGATCAGGTGCACTAGAGGCTGCTGGTCGACCGAGTAGTAGCGCGCAAAGATCCCGGGCTTCGGATAGAGCTCTCCAGAGAGGGTACGCGTCGTGGTTGGATCAATGTCCGCTATCCTCCCCTCCTCGACCGCTCGCAAGTCCAGGGCCTGGAAATCGGAGCACTCCCGGCCCTGAACGTCCAGCACCTGGATGTACTGCCCCTTCTTCACCTCATAGACGAAGGCCTGTCCCGGCTGAATGTTGTGATCGAGCAGAGGATCCGCCAAGGGATCGGGCGGCGAAAGACGCTCCTTGCCGATCACCGGGCGCGCCCGCCGGACGTAGAGGACCAATTCGGTCAGGGCATTCTGCTGGTCGACGGCCATTGCCTCTCCAGGCGCCGCCACAATGAGCAGACCTGGACCTTCCGCAGTGAAGCTGGCGCTGTTGCCGGCCCGCGACCCCTCCCCGAAAAGGCGGATACAGCGCGCAGCAGCAAGGTCGAAGCCCGCCTTCTGCAGCGCATTCCGAACGCGGCGCGCCGAAGCCTCCTCGGAGCTGAGGATCTTGCGCAGCCCTGTCGGCTCTTCCAAGGAGGCCGAGCCTAGCCGCTCGGGATCCGAACGTCCTTCCGGATCAAAGAAAACGATTTCACATGCCTGCAGACCTTCACGATCAACGACCGTGATGACGTCACCGGCTTCGATTGCAACTGCTCGCGAACCGCCTCCTGGTACAGGATGGCGTTCCACGCCTGGCGGCAGCACGGGTAGGCCCGGCGTCAAGACACCGCCGCGGACCATAGGTCCCTCGAACTGCTGGATAATGCCCATTTGGCGCTCTCCCTTACTTATGCGCCCATTGGCTATTGACACACCGGCAAGGTAAAGCAGCATTGTTTGAGGCTCAGGCTCAGGAATCTTGATGCGAAGACGTCGGACGCGGTTACCCCCTCTGGATTATCTCATTGCCTTCGAAGCATCGGCCCGCCTCGGCGGATTCACCGCGGCAGCAGAGCGGCTTAACCTGAGTCAGGCCGCCATTAGCCGGCAGGTGAAGCTCCTCGAAGAACACTTGGGCGCGCGGCTGTTTCGCCGCGGCCACCGATCGATCCAACTCACCACCGAAGGCCGGAACTTCCTTCAGCACGTGCGAGAAGCGCTGGATGCCGTGGAGAGAGGTGTTGAAGGCTTGCAGGAGGCCGGGCGCCGGCCGCGAGTTTCGCTTGCTGCGACCCAATCGGTTTCCACCCTCTGGCTTATGCCCCGATTGCCACGCCTGCGCCGCGACCACCCGGATCTGGACATTCATCTCGTTTCAACCGATCTGGATCGGGAAGCACTCGCCAGCGAGCACGACTTGATCATCCTGCGAGGCGAGGGTCAGTGGGAGGACTTTCACGCAGAACTACTGCTGGACGAGGAGATCTTTCCCGTCTGCGCCCCCGCCTATGCAGAGAAGAAAGACCTCGATCGGCTGGAAAGCCTGCGCCACTGCACGCTCATCGAGGTAGCCAGCCACCATACCGAGTGGATGGACTGGGCGCGCTGGCTGACCCGTAGCGGATTGCCCGACAATACAGGAGCTGCCAGCCTGACCTTCAATACCTACGCGCTCGCCATCCAGGCGGCGGTCGATAAGCTGGGTGTAGCCTTGGGTTGGCGGCACCTGGTAGACGCGCATCTCGCGAAAGGCACCTTGACCAGGCCCCTGCCCAACAGCATCCGCACGACCTCTGGCTATTTTCTGCTGCAGCGGCAGGACGGTCCATTGAGCCCCGCCAGCCAATCCATTCGCGACTGGCTCTTCGCCGAAGCGCGGCCCTCTAAAGGCGCCGCGCTTCAGGAAGATTCTGCCCTACCCGTTTAGGCCAGCTTCACGCACGCCGCGCCCGCTGCACCAGGGCCGCTGCGCAGGCGTCCAGAATGGCGTCCTGATCGATGCCATAGTGGCGATAGAGGTCTCGGATGTCGCCGGATTGACCGAAATGCTCGACCCCAAGCGCCTGCACTCGGTGCCCGCGCACGGAGCCCAGCCAGCCCAAGGTGGCGGGATGCCCGTCGAGGACGGTCACCAAGCCGGCGTCCGGCGCCAGAGGCGCCAGGAGTCGATCGGCATGGCAGGCTGCGTCCGCTCTGCCGGCCTTCCGCGCCCGGGCGGCGGCGGTCCACTCCGCGTTCAGGCGATCTGCCGAGGTTACGGCGAGAAGGCCTGCGCCGGGAACCTCCTCCACCAGCGCTTCCCAGGCCGCCGAGGCCTCCGGCGCAATCGCTCCGCTGTAGACAATGGCCAGCTCCGCGCCTTCGGCTGGAGGGCGCAGCCAATAGCCGCCGGTGATTATCTGCTCTCGCAAGGAGGCGTCGACGTTGCGGTCCGGCTGATCGAGAGGACGGGTAGACAGCCGCAGATAAACAGAGCCACCCTCTTCATCGCGGAGCCAAGGCGTACCCGGAACCGCATCACGCCCCGGATGCTCCGAGTCCCGCTGCAGATAATCGAAAGCCCACCCCAAGATCAGCGCCAGTTCATCCGCGTAGGCCGGCTCGAAGGCGGCAAGCCCGTCTTGTGACATGCCGATCAAAGGGGTCCCGACCGACTGATGGGCCCCGCCCTCCGGTGCCAGACTGATGCCAGAGGGCGTGCCGACGACGATGAAGCGGGCGTCCTGGTAGCAGGCGTAGTTGAGGGAATCCAGGCCACGCTGAATGAAGGGATCGTAAAGCGTACCAATGGGCAGGAGCCGCGTTCCGAAGAGCGAATGCGAAAGCCCGAGAGCCGATAGCGCGATGAAAAGGTTGTTCTCCGCTATGCCCAGTTCCACGTGCTGGCCTTCCGGCGACATGGCCCAGCGTTGAGCTGATACCACCTTCTCCGCCCGGAAGATGTCCTCACGGGGATGCCGATCGAAGATGCCGCGGCGATTGACCCAGGCACCCAGGTTGGTCGAGACGGTCACATCGGGCGAGGTGGTGACGATGCGCTCGGCGAGCAGGCTGTCCTGCCGCGCGATGTCACCCAGGATCCGGCCAAAGGCCTCCTGAGTGCTCATGCGATGGCCCTCCGGTCGCGGCAGTTCTTCCGGCACGGGCACATAGTCCGCGCGATAGCGACGGCGCCCCTTCGCGTTGAAAGGCACATTTCGCAGGAAGGACTGCAGCTGCTCTGGCTCCAGCTTGAGCCCGGCAAAGGGCTCCCACTCTTTGCCCTCCGGCACTCCCAGGCGACGCTGAAATTCCGCCATCTGATCCGGATTCATAAGGCCGGCATGGTTGTCCTTGTGACCCGCCAGCGGCAGTTGGTAGCCCTTCACGGTGTAACAGATGAAGCAGGTCGGTTGGTCGTCCTCGATGCTGTGGAAGGCTTCGAGGACCGTTTCAAGATCGTGACCGGCCAGGTTGGTCATCAGCCGTTCAAGTTCGAGGTCGCTCAGCTCTTCCAAAAGGTCACGGATCCCCGGCAAATCGCCGAGATCGGCGGTAAGATGCTTGCGCCAGCCGGATGCTCCAGTGAAGACCAGCGCCGAATAGAGACTGTTGGGGCAATCGTCGATCCACTGGCGCAGGGCTTCACCGTCTGGCCTCTTGAAGGCAGCTTGCAGCAGCTTGCCATACTTCAGGGTGACGACCCGCCAGCCCATGGTCTGGAATAGCTGGTCGATTTGCCCAAACAGGCGGTCAGTGACGACGGAGTCGAGGCTCTGGCGATTATAGTCGATCACCCACCAAACGTTCCGTACGTCATGCTTCCAGCCCTCCAGCAGGGCCTCGTAGACGTTCCCCTCATCCAGTTCGGCATCGCCCACCAGCGCGACCATGCGACCGGGCTCCCGTCCCGCCGGCAGAAGCCCCTTCATATCCAGATAGTCCTGCGCCAGGGAAGCGAAGGATGTCATGGCGACGCCGAGGCCGACCGAGCCGGTCGAGAAATCGACATCATCCTTATCTTTCGTACGCGAGGGATAGGACTGGGCACCACCGAAAGCGCGGAAGTTCCGCAAGGCCTCTACATCCTGATTCCCCAGCAGGTATTGGATGGCATGGAAAACAGGGCTGGCGTGCGGCTTGACGGCGATGCGATCCTCTGGCCGCAAGACGTCGAAGTAGAGAGCTGTCATCAGGGCCGTCATTGAGGCCGAAGAGGCCTGATGACCGCCTACTTTGAGACCATCGCGGCTGTTTCGCAGATGGTTGGCCTGATGGATCGTCCAGGTCGACAACCAAAGTACCTTGCGCTCCAACTCGGATAGAAGCTCGAGCTTCTCCTGCAAAGGAGCGGCAGAGGCAGAGGCTTTGGTGAGGGCAGTCGACATGAAAGGCTCCAAGACTAAGCGTGGCAGCAGCACGGCAGGGAGCCGCGTCACGCGGCCCCCTCCAGATTTAAAGTCCAGCTATGCTCCGCTCATTCACCCGCATCTGTCCAGTGCGCTAGTGAAGGCAAGCAACAGCCTATCATCTAACGGCGCAGGGGCGGCACTTCCAGAACGATTGGGGAATCCCAGCGCACTCTCTGCTCCGGTTCTATTGCAGCCGATCCTGGAAGAGGGCTTTGCTCTTGTATTTTGAAATGAACTTCTCGAACTGCGCGAGAAAGTCGGGGTCATAGAAGCGCTGGTCTCTGTTGAGAATGTCCAGGGCCTCCTTCGGCGAAACGGGCTGCCGATAGGGACGCTCGCCGGTCATCGCATCGTAGGAATCGATGATGCGCACGATGCGCGCCAACCAGGGAATCTCATCCTGCTTGAGATTCAGCGGATAGCCTGATCCATCGAAATTCTCGTGATGGTACAGTACAATGTCCTCGATGCTTTGATCGAGCCGAAGCGGGGTCATGAGGTCCAGGCCGAGCCTGCAGTGCTGCTGAATGTGCGCAAACTCCGCCTCTGACAGGCGGCGAGGCTTCTTCAGAATGTCTTCGTCAACCGCGAGTTTTCCAAGATCGTGGATCGACGCGCCGTAGGTCAACTGGAAGGCTTCCTTGTCGCTAAGGCCCAGATGATCCGCAAACGCACTGGCATAGGCGCCGACGCGGCTGTGATGACTGGCGGTATAGGAATCGCGGAGCTCCACCAAGCGCGCAATGAAGCCGGCAATTCTGCGCATGTGATTCCCCCAAAAACCAAGAACACGCGCAACGCTTGCCCGCGCTCGTCAATACTACTGACTAAGCGCCCAAACCTCTAGCAGGCTGCTGAAGAAGTTGTCGGGGGAGTGATCCAGCGGTCGGTTTTAGCCTCACGCTTAACTTATAGCCCTCTCGCTCACCAACTGATTGCGGGAGGATGCGGCAAAGGTGGGCTGGATTGCGTCCCAGAACCTATACTCCGATTACCCGCAGTAGGGTTGGTTCCAGCGGCAGGAGAAGGGCAAGCATGGACATTGCGGCAATGTTCTTTCAGGACTGGGAAGGGATCGTTCGGACCGTTCTGGTCGGTCTGCTCGCCTATGTAACGCTGGTGCTGTTCCTACGCATCTCCGGCAAGCGGACGCTTGCCAAGCTCAACGCCTTTGATCTCGTGGTGACGGTGGCGTTGGGTTCGACGCTGTCGGCCATCGTGTTGCAGGAATCAGTCGCCCTTGCGGAAGGGGCGACGGCGCTCGCCCTGCTGATCTTCGCCCAATATCTCGTCGCCTCCTTTTCGGTGCGCTCGAGGCGCTTTGCCGCCGCGGTGCGCTCGGAACCAGCGCTGTTGGCGCGCAACGGCGCATTTTGTGACCAGGCAATGAAGCGCGAGCGCGTGACGCAAGATGAGGCGATTAGCGCCATTCGCTCTCAGGGCGGCCATTCAGTGGCCCAGGTGGAGAGCCTTGTGCTCGAAAGCGACGGCACGATCAGCGTAAGTTTTCTGGCAGCGTGAGTTTTTTGGCAGCGTCAGCTTCCTGACCGCGCATCGACTGCGGCCTATCACCGCATAGCTTGCTCTGCTTGCTTGCCGCTGGCCGCGCTTTGCCGCACACTTTTTGAATGGTCGTCGCCACCTCCTCTCTCATAGGGCACAACCAGGGCCCGCCGCTGGCCTCCGCTGGAGGTGGGTGGGCCTACCACTGCTGGAAACAGGCCCATGCGCAACAGAAGGCAAAGCTGTTGCCCCGGATCGCAACGCGGCGGGCACGGGCGGCAGCGGACATGGGTCTCTCCTTCGCCGTCTTCAACGCGGCCATCCAGGACACCGGCCGCTGGCCAGACAGCCTGCTGTTCGGCATGGGCGGCACCCTGGTGCGAGGCATGAACGGACGCATCTGGGTCGATCGACGTGGCCGACCGGAGCTGCTGCAGGCGCGGCTGGCGAAGCTGAGCGGCCTGAAGCACTGCCGCATTCTTGTGCTGGGCGGCCACCCACTCCGTCCTCAGGATGCGACGCTGCAGCCGGACCTGGGCGCCTGCCTCGAGCAGGTGGCGACAGCACTGGACGGCCGGCTGAACGACTGCCAGCTCGACTTGGAGGAACCGGTCAGTTGGCGCGGCCCCGATTTTCCGGCCGGTGGTGGCGAAGCGCTGCTGCGGCGCCAGGGGCTGGCGCCGGCCCAGGTGATCATGATCGGTGATGGTTTCCTGGAGCAGCAGCGAGCCGCGGCACTGCGTCTACCGGGCTTCGTGCCGGCGGACACCTATTTTGCGGGCCTGTAACAAGCCTTCAGAACCGGCAATTCGTGCTGCCGGACCTCGTCACCGCAAGACCGAACGCTAGAACCGGTCCGCTGCACGGGCAACGGCAAGATGAAAACACCGATTCGTTGAATGTCGGGCAAAGACATACCTCAGATGCTTTCTAGCGATGGCCGCTGTCCTTGTTGAGTCGGGCTACTACTCCTAAACTGAGGGAAATACTCTCTTGTAAGTACAGGTCAGAGATTGATGCCGGACAGTCGCCACTTCCGTCCAGCCAGCAGGCGTGCGGAGGCTCCTGAAGCCTTGGGGGCCTATCCCTTGATCCGCATGCGGCGCAACCGCAGCACCCAGTGGGTGCGGGATCTTGTCGCCGAGAACCGGCTGAGCGTGGAAGATCTTATCTGGCCTCTTTTTGTCCGGGAAGACAGCGAGAAGGAGGCTGAAATCGCCTCCATGCCGGGCGTGCGCCGCCACACTGTCGCGGAAGCCACGGAGGCCGTGCGAGAGGCCGCAGCCCTCGGTATTCCAGCTGTCGCCCTCTTTCCCCATGTGGACGACGCGCTGAAGACCCCAGACGCGCGAGAAGCCTATAACCCCGAGAACCTGATCTGCCGGGCGGTTCGAACGATTTCCGAAGCGGTTCCCGACATCGGTATCGTCTGTGACGTCGCCTTGGATCCCTTCAACTCGCAAGGGCACGATGGGATCGTCAGGGACGGCGAGATCCTGAACGACGAGAGCATCGAGGTGCTGTGCCGCCAGGCGATCGTTCAAGCCGCGGCCGGCTGCGATGTCATTGCCCCTTCCGATATGATGGACGGACGTATCGGCGCGCTGCGCACCGCGCTGGATCAAGCCGGTTTCGAGCATGTCCGGATCTGCTCCTACGCCGCGAAGTACGCCAGCGCCTTTTACGGCCCCTTCCGCGACGCCATTGGCTCCAGCGGCCTTCTGGTAGGCGACAAGAAGAGCTATCAGCTCGACCCGGCGAACAGCGACGAAGCAATGCGCGAGGTCGCCCTGGATCTCCAGGAAGGGGCGGACATGATCATGGTGAAGCCTGGCATGCCCTACCTCGACATCATCCGCCGGGTAAAGGAACGCTTTACCGTCCCCACTCTGGCCTATCAGGTGTCGGGCGAGTACGCGATGATCCGCTGCGCCGGACAACAGGGTTGGCTGGACGGCGAGAAGGCAATGCTGGAATCGCTCCTGGCCTTCAAGCGCGCTGGTGCTGACGCCATCCTTACCTACTTCGCCCTGGAAGTGGCCCGCAAGCTCAAGCAGGACTGAAGCAGCGCCGAACTAGCCGTTGACAATGGTCCCCCCATTCGGGTGCAGCACCTGACCCGTCATGTAGGAGGCGTCGTCGCTCGCCAGGAAAACGTAAGCGGGCGCGACCTCGTTCGGCTGGCCTACCCGCCCCATTGGGGAGCTTTCCCCGTGCTTTGACGTCTTCTTTTCATCAAAGCTGGCAGGGATGAGGGGCGTCCAGATTGGCCCCGGTGCAACGCCGTTCACCCGGATGCCTCGATCCACCAGACGCGCAGAGAGCGATCGGGTAAGCGTCAGGACCGCACCACGGGTCGCGCTGTAGTCGATCAGCATCGGGTGTCCCTTGTAGGCCGTGATCGAGGTGGTGTTGATGATCGCCGCCCCCTTCTCCAGATGCGGCAGCGCCGCCTTGGTCAGAAAGAAGTAGCCGTAGACGTTGGTTCTGAAGATCCGATCGAGCTCGTCCTCGGTCAGCTCGTCGAAGCTGTCTCGCATGTGCTGCTCGGCAGCATTGTTGACGAGAATATCCAGGCGATGGAAGCGATTGAGCGTCTCTTCCACAGCTTCCTGACAGAAGAGGTCGGAGCCGACGTCGCCCTTCAGGGCGAGTCCCTCCGCTCCTTCCTTGCGCAGCAGTTCGAGGGTGTCGGCCGCATCCTCATCCTCTTCAAGATAGATGAAGGCAATTTGCGCGCCCTCGCGCGCCATGGCGAGGCTCACGGCGCGGCCGATGCCGCTATCGCCCCCGGAAATCAAGACGACTTTGCCCTTTAACTTGCCCGAGCCGGGATGGCGCGGCTCGAACTCCGGCGGCGGCGTCATCTCATGTTCTTCGCCGGGCTGACTTTCCTGATGCTGTGGAGGCGGCGACTTGATGGGCATGAACGCTTCCCCTTGGCAAAGGTGAACCTTTACCGCTCAATAGATCGCGGAAGCCGGAGGTTCCCGCCCCTCCCAAAAGCGGATTTACCGCCAGATCGGATCAGTCAGCGCCTGCGCCGCATTCGATCACTGATGGTTTGCCAGAAGACCGCCGCGCCCAAGAAGCCAATCACCAGCAGGATAGCTATCACGGTTTGTATCAAACCGAAGTTCGGCGCGTCCGAAGCCACGACCACGCTGTGACGATGCCCGCCAAGGAAAGGAGCAAACGGACGACCCACCCGAACATCACCCTTCTCCTTCGTTCATTGCACCGCAGACCTGCGCCCGCCTGGGCATGAGTTTCTCGACCGCGTTGCAGAGAGCTCTTCTTATCCTAGTCGATTGTTCCGACGACAGCCCCTCTGGATAAAGGAGCGCTTGAAGCCGGTTGGCCCCGAACAGGAGAGACGCAACAAGGAAGGCAGGCTCATGACCTTTTTCGAGCGGCTGCGCTCCAAGTGGCTTCAATATTTCTTCTTCCACCGTTCGACGTGCCACAGCTGCGGCCTCGGGGCTGGAGAGAGATGGTGCTAGCAACCGAAGAAGTCCGGGTCGACCTTCCGCCTCTTCCTCTAGAGCTTGCGCTACAAGGCCCTTCATCTTCTCGCAAGAGGTGGAGCTACGCGAAGCCTCCGCTGTTCTAGCTACCACTTCCGCGAAAAGCTGCTCTTTAGATCCGAAGCAGCGATGCACATAGGCAACATCTACGCCTGCGCGCCGCCCAATCTCGCGCAGACCGGCTCCTTCATAGGCGGAACTACTAAAGCAATCCGCGGCCGCCTCAAGTATCCGCTCCTGCGCGCTGCCGGGTTGAATCTTCACACTTCTCACTCTCACCGCTCCGGGTTGCTCTGCTCCCAAACAACTACCGCGGCCGGTGTCAGCGATCGTTGACCTGGATCAATCAACTTCAAACACCCGTAACGGTGGGACAGTGGATTCCGCCCAAACTTGATTTGCTTCAAAGCCTCCCCCACGATGAAGGGGTAGTGGGGGCCATTAACCTATATTGGGAGGCGAAAGCATGAGCATTGCTTCGATCCTGGCCCTAGTCGATGGAGACGAAGGCAGCGCGGCCGTCATCGAGGCGGCCTTCTCGTTTGCCGCACAGCATGCGGCCTATCTTGAGGTCCTGCACGTTCAGCCCGATCCGCGAGACGGCATCCCCTTGATTGCCGATGGCATGACCGGGGCAATGGTAACCCAGGTCATGAGCGAAATCCGGGAGAGAGGGGAAGCCCAGGCCCAGGAGGCACGGCGTCTTTTTGAGGAAGGTTGCCGTAAGGTCGATCTACCGGCCAACGATGCCGAGGGGCACGCCCCTGGACGCGGTCGCGCAGCCTGGCGGCTAGTTCAGGGTCGTGCGGAGGTAGAACTTGCAGAACGTGGCCTCCTCTTCGATCTCCTGATCGTTGCGCAACCACGACCAGAAAAGCAGGGGCTATCAACCTCCGGGCTGGAGGCCGGGCTCTTCGACGTGGGTGGCCCGCTACTGGTCGTCCCGCGGGAATTCTCGGGCCCGGTCGGCCATAATGTCCTAGTGGCCTGGAACGGGCGGCGAGAAGCGGCGCGCGCGATTACGGCAGCGCTTCCGATGCTGCAGCGAGCCAAGCAGGTTACCGTCGTCAGTATCGAAGAAACTGCGCGGGCGGCAGATCCGGGCCAGGCCGCCCACCGGCTGGCCCTGCACCACATTCAAGCAGAAGCGCACCGAATCGCGGGAGACCTGCCGGCTGGAGAAGCGCTGCTGAAGGAAGCACGTGAGAGGCAGGCCGACCTGATCGTCATGGGCGCCTACGGCCACAGTCGCTTACGTCAGTTCGTTGTTGGGGGCGTTACCCGGCGCCTACTCGCCGAGACGCCGGTTCCGCTTCTCATGGCACATTGAGGAAGGAGCGCGAGACCCCGCGGCCATCAGGCTACCTGGCGGCCGCCGTCTTTCCCTTGAGAGGCTGCTTCGCGGTACTTTTAGACCGGTGCAGCAGCTGATGCCGGCGGCCGGCACGACGAGGTCTCCCGGATGAACGCCAGCAGGCTATTGGCGAGTGGAGCAAGCTCTCCACATTAACAGTCAGGAGAAGGCCTCTGCCGATGCGCTGGTTCACGATGCCCGCGTCGAAGAAGGCGTCTCGCCATAGAAGTGTCCAGCAGAGGTGAGGAATGACAAGTTCCACTCCCCCGTCCGCTCCAGGCGCGCTGCCAGTCGAGGTACTACGGCGGCGCATAGATCCCGCCAGCCTTCCTTTCGAAACGACGGCCGAGTTGGAGCCTTTAGAAGGCTTTCTCGGGCAGGAGCGCGCGCGGGAAGCCATCGAGTTCGGCACATCGATCGAACGCTCTGGCTTCAATCTCTTCGTCATGGGCACGCCCGGCACGGGCAGGCGGGAGGCTTTGAAGCGCTACCTGAGCAAGCTGGCGGCTCAAAAGCCCCCACCCAACGACTGGATCTACGTGAATGACTTCGGAGCCCCGCAGAAACCTCGTGCCTTGAGCCTGCCTATGGGACGCGCGACAGCTCTGAGGGAGCAGATGGACGCGGCTCTGGAGGACCTGCTTGGCTCGCTCCCAAGCGTGTTCGATAGCGACGAATATCGCAGTCGCCGAAGAGCGATCGACGAGGAGTTCGAGGAAGCTCAGGAAGAACAGCTAAAGGATCTGCGCGAAGAGGCCAGCCAACGCAACGTCGCCTTGCTGCGCACCCAGATGGGTTTTGCCCTGGCCCCGATGCGCGGAGGGCAAGTGGTCAAGCCAGAGGTCTTCAAGGCCTGGTCCGAGGCCGAACGGCAAGCTGCGCAGGAAGCGATAAGCGAACTGCAGGAACGCTTGCGTAGCGTGCTGGAACAAATGCCGAAATTGGACAAGCAGCGACGGGAAAAGCTGCGCGACCTGAATCGAGAGTTTGCTGCCGTTGCGGTGGATCAAGCCCTTTCGGACGTGCGAACGAGCTTTGCCGATTTGCCGCAGGTGACGGAACATCTGGACGCTGTCCGCACCGACCTGGTGGAGAATGCAGAACAGCTGATCGCTGCACCCGCCAACGAAGCCCGGCTGCCAGGCCAGCCTGTCGGCCCCGACCTGCGCCGCTACCGCGTGAATGTCATGGTGTCGAATGGCAGAGACGACAGCGGCGCAGTTGTGGTCGAGGAGGCCAACCCGACGCTGCCGAACCTTGTAGGACGGATCGAACACCTCCAGCAAATGGGGGCCCTGATCACGGATTTTCTGATGATCAAGCCGGGTGCCTTGCACCGCGCCAATGGCGGTTACCTGCTGCTCGATGCGCGGCGCGTATTGCTTCAACCCGCTGCTTGGGAAGCTTTAAAGCGGGCGTTGCAGAACGGTAAAATCGTAATCGAGACCCTGGCTGAGCATTTCAGTCTGATCTCGACCGTATCGCTGGATCCGCAACCGGTCCCCTTCTCCGCCAAGGTCGTACTCCTGGGCGATCGCCTCATTTACCACCTGCTGTGCCAACTCGATCCGGATTTTCCAGACATCTTCAAGGTGGCCGCCGATTTCGACGAGGAGATGCCCCTCGAAGAAGACAATGTTCGCAACTATGCACGGCTGCTCGCCGGCTTGGCCCGGCGCGAGAATCTGCTCCCCTTTGATCGGAGCGGCGTCGCACGCATTCTGGAGCATGCCAGCCGGCGTGCGGAGGACGCAGAGCGGCTGTCGATCCGCATGCGCCCGATAGCTGATCTGGCTCAGGAAGCGGACTACCGCGCCCGAGCCGCGGGCGCCAGCGCGATCCGCGACGAGCATGTACGCGACGCAGAACAGGCCGCTATCCGGCGCCTCGACCGGGTGCGCGAAAAAAGCATGGAGGCAACCATTCGGGAGATCCTGCTGGTCGACACGGAAGGCCGGAAGGTAGGCCAGATCAACGGCTTGACGGTCATCTCTCTCGGTAACTTTTCCTTTGGCCGCCCGGCTCGCATTACGGCTCGCGTTCGTCTCGGCACAGGCAAACTTTTAGATATCGAACGCGAGTCCGAACTGGGCGGGCGTCTCCATTCGAAGGGCGTGATGATCCTTTCGGGGCTTCTCAACGCCCGCTATGCGCCGGATTGGCCCGTCGCCCTGGCTGCAACTCTCGTGTTCGAGCAATCCTATGGTGGAGTGGATGGCGACAGTGCTTCCACGGCAGAGCTCTGCGCTCTCTTGTCCGCCATTACCCAGATCCCGCTACGGCAGGACCTGGCGATCACCGGCGCCATCAACCAGTTTGGCCAGGTACAGGCCATCGGGGGAGTGAACGAGAAGATCGAGGGATTCTTCGACCTCTGCAAGCAACGTGGACTTACGGGCACTCAGGGAGTGCTTATCCCCACGGCGAACGTCCAGCATCTCATGTTGCGCGAGGAAGTTGTGGATGCCTGCAGGGCCGGCACCTTCAACATCTATTCCATCGACCACGTGGACCAAGCCATGGAGCTGCTTACCGGACAGCCGGCGGGAGAGCGCGGCGACGGCGGCCTTTTCCCGGAAGGGAGCATCAATCGTGCGGTGGAAGAGCGTCTCATAGCCTATGCACAGCGCCGCCTCGCCTTGGGCCGAGAAGAACGGGGAGCACGCGAGGCCGAAGGAAAGGATTCTGTCCAATGACGGATGCGGCACTTTTCTGGCACCCGCGGCGCCTCCTGCTGACCTTGCTGGAAGATGCTGACTGCACCCTCGCCTGCGCTCAGACCCTGGCTCTCGCTCGGGCCTTTGAAGCCGAGGTCACAGGAATTCTTGTCGAGGAGACGAGCATCCATGAACTTGCCGCCCTGACCGTCTGCACCCACGTCGGTGCTGTTACCGGTCGCTTTCAGCAATTAGACGCCACGAGGCTCGCAGCGCAAGCGGAACGCCGCGCTGCGCTTCTGCGGCAGCAGGTCGAGGCGCTGGAGGCTGAGCTGGGACGAAGGGTTGCGTTTCGCGTTCTTCAAGGCGGCGCCGTGGACTCGCTCCGTGAGGCAAAGCCGCATGACCTGATCTTCTACACCGGCAGCTTCAGCCGGCTGGAAGATCCGGAACAGGTAGCCGCCCTTCTCGAAGCCGCTCGCCAGAGTTCTGGCCTTCTGCTGCAGCCACCGCGACAACAGTGGCAAGAGGGTCCGGTAATCGCGCTCTATCGCACCGCGGAGGTAGCCGAGCGTTTATTGCCGGTACTGCAACGGCTGAGCGGCGCTGCCGAGATCGAGCAGCATCTGGTGGGAGACACGAGCGAGGCACTTACGCTTGGGAGCCTTCTTGCCACCCAGCGGCACGCGCGCCTGCTAGTGGTAGAACTTGACGACAGGCAAGCAGACGAAAAATGGTATCGTGCCTTGCGCCAAGGCATGCGCCGTTTGAATTGCCCGCTGCTTTTGATCAATCCTCATCAGCAATAGTCAATCTGCGATCAGCGATCGCGACCAGCTATGAAGGATGGCGGGTCGCTGGCCGGGAAGGATTGTATGGAGGCCTCGTCGACGATGTCGCGCGCCTCATCTGTCTCCGCCGTGGCTCCACCCAGCCGGCCCGAAGGCAAGCTAAAGACCATGACTTCCTGCCCTCCCTCTTCCCGCAGCAGGGCGACAGCTGTCCGTTCGGCCTCTTCATCGGCAGTATGCACACATAGCAGCGCCGATCCCCGCGCAAGCCTCTCCCGAATTGTCGTCAAATGGCGTTTTTCAATAAAGTGACCCAGCTGTTCGCAAAGCAGATCCTGGCCCTTACCCGACGCCTCGGCCGCAGCGATAGCGGCAGCAAACGCCCCCTCTGTCGCAACGAGGGTGCCAGCCTGAGCGAGTGAGGCTACGCGAAACAGCCGCGGAGCGACTGCAACTTCCGGCTCGTCGGCATTTGCGGCTGCCGTATAGATGACAGCGCAGACTTCAGGAGATCCAGCCGGCTGGGGCGCGGCCACATAGCAGTCCGGAAACCAGTTGTTGAGAGTCTGATCAAACATCAGAAACGCAACGTCAGAGGCCGAAAAGCCAGCTTCAGGTAATCGCGTAAGCGCGCTGCGAAAGGCTTCCTTCTCCTGAAAGAGTGCCATAGCTTCGCGTCTGCTCGCCTTATCCATCCTGCACCTCCTGCGGTCGCGATCTACTGACAAGGAAATCCAGCCTGGATAGCGTGGTAATAGCGCTATCGCAGGCCGGATTCCCCTGCTCACAAGTCAGTCAGAGCCAGAAAAATGGTGCCAGCTCGCGCGGTAGCGCCAAGGGCTGACTTCGCCCTCTTCATCCGCGAGCTCGTTGTAGCGGTTCTCCTGATAGATCATGAACTCTTCCAGAGTCACCTCTGAGTCGCCATCGCTATCCATCTCGGCAAAGAGCTGCATCAAGGCAGACGTGCTTGCCTGCCGCTCGTCCTGTGGGGCTTCAGCTTGTCGCTCCGTAGCGTCTGCGCGCTGCGACGATGAAGCGGCGCCTCCGTCCCCAGCTTCATCAGACTGTTGGCGCTCCTCCATTTCCCCTCTCGGCACCGGCACTCTTTTGCGGGAGCGGTCACCCTTGGGTTCCTGGGAACCTTGTCGGCGGTCCTGCTGGGTGAGGACGCCATCCATATTCCGATCCAGGAGAACGAAGATCATTTCCGCATGCGCCGCGGCTTCGTCTGGCGAAATCGTACCGTCGTCGTTGGTGTCGATAGGCATCCCGTGGAACCGCATCGCGCTCCTCACCCGGCGGTCACGCCGATCGGCGCGATCCCATCCTTGGCGATCCGCACCATAACCGTGACCCTGCCGCCTCTGATCGCCATACCTGTGGGAAAAGCCATGGGGATGGCCTGCTCCCGGGTGGGGTCCCCGCTGCCCCTGCCACCCCTCCGGCGGATAGGCGTGGCCACGCCAGCTCTCACCCTCATGCCCATGGCGTTGGTAGTGATGACCGTGCCCCTGCCCCGGATGCCCCTGCCACCGCTGCTGGTCCCATGAA
>JAJUFM010000101.1 GCA_029265995.1 Rhodospirillaceae bacterium
TCGCACCTCTTGTGGAGCGGTCGCGCCCGGCCTCAGGAGATTCTCGCGGTCACCTTCACGAACAAGGCGGCCCGGGAAATGAAGGACCGCGTCGCAGCGCTTCTGAAGCTTCCTTCGGTAGAAGGCTGGTGGCTCGGCACTTTCCACGCTCTCGCAGCGCGTATCCTGCGGCAGGAGGCCGAAGGGGTTGGTCTCAAATCCAACTTCACGATCCTCGACAGCGATGATCAGCTTCGTTTGCTGAAGCAGGTCATGTCCACCGAGCAAGTGGACGAGAAGGCCTGGCCAGCGAAATCGCTGCGGGCCTTGATCGAGCAGTGGAAGAACAAGGGCTACACGCCCGACCTCGTGCCTACATCCGAAGTCAGCGATTTCGCCCGCGGGCGAAGCGTCGAGTTGTTTGCCGCGTATCAGGAGCGGCTTCGAACCCTGAACGCCTGTGACTTCGGCGATCTATTGCTGCACAACCTTACGCTCTTCAAAACACGGCCTGACGTGGCACAGCGCTGGCAACAGCGATTTCGCTATGTGCTGGTGGATGAATATCAAGATACGAACGTAGCCCAGTATCTCTGGCTAAGGCTGCTCGCGATGCCGCAGAACAATATCTGCTGCGTTGGAGATGATGATCAGTCCATTTACGGCTGGCGAGGCGCCGAAGTCGAAAACATCCTGCGCTTCGAAAAGGACTTTCCTGACGCCCGAGTTATCCGGCTGGAACGCAACTATCGCTCCACCCCGGCTATTCTGGGGGCCGCCTCCGGGCTGATCGCCCGCAACGAAGGCCGCCTCGGCAAGACCCTTTGGACCGAGGGAGATCCCGGTGAGCCCGTGCGCATCCAGGGCCTTTGGGACGGCGAGGCGGAAGCGCGCTTCGTTGGCGAAGAAATCGAACGTTTGCAGCGCGAGGGTCATTCCCTGAGCGAGATCGCGATCCTCGTCCGCACCGGCGCCCAGACGCGCGAATTCGAGGAGCGTTTTGTCACCATCGGACTTCCTTATCGTGTCGTTGGCGGCCCACGATTCTATGAGCGGCTGGAGGTGCGCGACGCCTTGGCTTACCTCCGCCTTCTGCAGTCGCCGGATGACGATCTCGCCTTCGAAAGAATCTGCAACAAGCCACGCCGCGGGCTTGGAGAGGCGGCTCTACGTACCCTCCACGACGCCGCCCGGCAGGGCGGTGTTTCGCTCTTTGCTGCTGCCCGCCAGCTGGTCGGTACCGACGAACTGCGCGCTCAAACACGCCGGCCGCTGAAGACCTTCTTGGAGAGTATCGACTCCTGGCGCGAGAGCTTGGCAGCAACCCCCCATCCAGAACTAGCCGAGATTGTCCTGGAGGAATCAGGCTATCTAGAAATGTGGCGCAATGACCGTTCAATCGAAGCGCCCGGTCGGTTGGAGAATCTGAAGGCGCTTGTCGAAGCCCTTGCTGAGTTTGAAACCCTTGGCGGTTTTCTGGAGCACGTTGCCCTCGTGATGGACAACCTCGACGAAGTCGGGGGCGACCAGGTCAGCCTGATGACGCTTCATGCGGCCAAAGGCCTGGAGTTCGACACCGTTTTCCTGCCCGGCTGGGAAGATGGTCTTTTTCCCAATCAGCGGGCCTTGGACGAACAGGGACTCCGCGGTCTGGAAGAGGAACGGCGGCTTGCTTACGTGGGGCTGACCCGCGCACGCCAGCGCGCCATCATCAGTTTTGCGGCCAACCGGAGACTTTACGGGTCCTGGAGTGCCTCCCTGCCCTCCTGCTTCATCGACGAGATCCCCGAAGAGCACAAAAGCATGGAGAGCGACCAGGGGCTCTACGGCGCTGCCTATCAGGCCTGGGGCGGCAGCAGCTTTGGCAACTTTGATGCCTGGGGCGAAACGCGCTGGTCACCGGGGATGGAAAGAGCGCGCGCGCGCCGTTCAGGTGGCAACAGCGGTTCGGCGCCCGTGATCGAAGGCGAAGCGCGGCTGATCGAGAGCCTTCCGCGCAGCGACAGCCGCTACCGCCCCGGAACACGCGTATTCCACCAGAAGTTCGGCTACGGTACCGTGTCTTTGGTCGAAGGCGAGCGGCTGACGATTGCCTTTGACCACGGTGGAGAAAAGAAGGTTGTGGCCAGCTTCGTGAAGCCGGCTGCCGAGGCTGGCTGAGCACACCTCAGCCGGTCGGTCGATAAAGGTCCGAAGGGGGGCTGTTCGTGAGCATCCTAGCGCCGGTCGCTGCGCTCTTGCTGGGCGCCACCTTCCTTCTTGCCGGCAATGGCCTGCAAACCACGTTGCTCCCGATCCGAGCGGAGTTGGAGGCCTTCTCGGCTGTCTCTATTGGTGTGATGGGTTCAGCCTACTACCTGGGCTTTGTCGGCGGCTGTCTGCTCACCAACAGGATCGTCAAGCGAGTCGGTCATATTCGCGTGTTTGCGGCGATGGTGTGCGGCGCCTCCGCCGTACCTCTCTTACACGTGCTGGTCGTTGACACCGTGGTCTGGTGGGTTCTGCGGGCCATTACCGGCTTCTGTATCGCCTCGCTCTTCCTCGTCATCGAGAGCTGGCTTAACGAGAAGGCCACCAATCGCACCCGCGGCACCATTTTCTCGATCTACACGACCTTGAACTACGCGGCGATCACCGTGGGGCAGCTGTTGATCATTCTTTATGATCCGACGCTCTTTCCGCTTTACGCGATCGCTTCGGTGCTGGTTTCGGTCGCCGCCATTCCCGTAGCTTTGACCAGTGCAACGGCTCCTGCCCCACTTGCAGAGGTCAAGGTACGACCCCTTCATCTTTTTCGGATCTCACCTGTGGGGATGGTCGGCTGTGCGGCAATCGGTATCTGTAACGGTTCCTTCTGGTCGCTTGGTCCGGCCTACGGGGTGGGCATCGGCCTTTCCTCGCCCGAGATTGCCATCTTCATGAGTGTGACCGTGATCGGCGGCGCGCTCTCTGGGTGGCCGGCCGGGCGAATTTCGGACCGCGTCGATCGCCGGATCGTGATGGTGGTCGGCAGCACCTTGGCTGCCATGATCGGCCTCGCGCTCTTTCTTGCCACGGGTCACATGCCCGAAGCCATTGCCCCGCTAGCTTTCGCGTTCGGCGCCTTTTCCTTCCCGATCTATGCCCTCTCCGTCGCCCACGTGAATGATCACATCACGACGGAGAGCTTCGTCGAAGTCACTGGTGGCCTGCTGCTGGTCAACGGCATTTCGGCGGTAATTGGACCGCTTTTGGCCTCGGCCGCGATCGATTATGCCGGGCCC
This sequence comes from Rhodospirillaceae bacterium, assembly GCA_029265995.1. Classification (GTDB taxonomy): domain Bacteria; phylum Pseudomonadota; class Alphaproteobacteria; order Kiloniellales; family DSM-21159; genus Aquibaculum. The sequence continues at coordinate 3,243 of JAJUFM010000101.1, forward strand.
GAGGCGCTGTTCCTGTTCACCGCCTCCATCTACCTGTTGCTGACGCTCTTCATCCTTCTGCGGATGCGCGTCCGTGCCGCGCCGCCAGACGAACAGCGCGCTGATTTCGTTGTGGTGGCTGACAGTGTGGCGAGTTCCACAAGGTCGCTGGATCCACGGATCGAGGAGGAAGCGGAGCGAGAAATGGCGGAGACGGGAGGGGCTGAAGAACCTCTCGCGGAAGCTGGCGTGCCTCAGGAGGAGGGCACGGCCGCCAAGCCGGAGAACAACTAGTTCAGCAGAAAAGGCTCCGCTTGCCCCTGGAAGTTACGCCAGCACGCCGGCCAGCCGCAGTTCCTCGTGCCGCCCCAAGCGCCCGATCGCTTCAGCCAGGTCCGGGCGCTTTGCCGCCTGATAGCGATAGTGATCCACCAGCGCCGCTTCCAGCCGACCTTCCTTGCTCAACAGCCGATCCGCATAGCGAATCATCAACAGATTTGGCCAGGCTTGCGGGCGCACTTGCCGTACAAAGTCGAAAAGCTCGGCCTCCGGTCCCTGATGCCGAGCCGCCATCATGATCGTCAGAGCAGCGGTCGACCGGGATACGCCCATGTAGCAGTGGATCAGGAGGCAGCCCGTGCCCGCGCTTACGTCGCGAGACTGGGGTAATGCGCGCTCTCCGATGGAAAGCAACTCGGCTACGTCCGCTTCTTGTGGCGGCCGGTCGGTCAAGCTCGGGTCAATAACGTCATGAAAATCGAAGCGATGAATTTCGCACTGGCCAAAGCCGTCCAAATGCGGGCTCCGCGGCGTCCCGGGGTCTAGAATGGACACCACATGAGCGGGACGGTCGGCACAATGTTCGTTCAACTCGTGCAAGCCGCAGACGCGCAACCTGTGCTCGGTAATAAGCTGCTCCATGAACTCCTCGTGTTGCTGGAGAGAAACCCGGCCCATCCTGCCATAGCTGCAGGAAAAGGGGTGACACTTCCGCTTCTTTAGCCAGATAGGCTGTCTTCCAGCCCTATCCGCTTTAGCTTCTTCGCGGTGAGTGACTGTCTGGTCTTCATATAGTCACCCCAGGGGTCTTTCTCATCCAGCCGCGCCAGGGCGTCGGAAAAGGAGAAGAGGTTAGCCGCCGCGAGATCCGGCAGCTCATTCCAGTCCAGGGGCATGGCGACAGGCGCCCCCTCGCGCGCGCGAGGGGAATAGGGGGCGATTGCTGTCGAACCCCGCTGGTTTCGGAAGTGATCGATGAAGATCCGTCCCTTGCGCTTTGCCTTGGACATGGTCGCGACAAAACGCTGAGGGTCGAGTTCGGCAACCTTTTCCGAAAAGGCCTTGGTGAAGCCGGAGACGATGGGCCAAGGGTGCCGGCGTACAAGGGGCACCACCAGATGCAGCCCTTTCCCGCCCGTCGCCATCGGAAAGGCTTTCAGGCCTCCTTCCGCAAGAATAGCCGCAAGCTCCTGAGCAGCCTGCCGAACCTGAGAAAAGGGAACGGCCTCATCGGGGTCGAGGTCGAAAACTATGCGATCCGGGCGCTCGATATCATCCTTCCGACTGCCCCAGACGTGAAACTCGAGCACCCCCACCTGTGCGGAAGCGGCCAGAGCGGCTTCCGATTCGACGAGCAAGTAATCCTCGCTCCCGCCCTTCTTTTCCTGAATAGCGATAGCGCCGAACTGCGAGGGAAAGCCCTTGCCAGCGTGCTTTTGGAAGAAACAGGTCTTTGCGCGACCCTGAGGACAGCGGACCAAACTCACCGGCCGCCCTTCCAGATGCGGCAGCATGCGCGGCGCTACCCCGAGCAGATAGTCTGCCAAGTCTCTTTTAGTGATACCCATTTGCGGAAAAAGCACGCGATCCGCGTTGGTCAGCGTTACCCCTGCCGGTAGGTCTGAAGCGCGCCGCTTCTTCTTGTCCTGCTCTGGCGGTGGCACGGGCTTCTCCATCGTTACGCTTTCAGCGGGCTTGTCCTCCCGCAGACCCATGAAGACACCGTGGCGAATCGAGCCATCTCGGGTGATCTCGGTATAGTTAACCTCGACAACGATCTCCGGCTTACACCACTTTGCCCGGCGACGAATATCACGCGGGACCTCAAGAAAGGGCGACTTTGCCTGCTCTCGCGCCTGCATAAGCTTGGAGAGCTCTTGCTGCATAGGGACGTCGAAACCGGTTCCCACCCGTCCGCGGTAAAGAAGGCCGTCATCCGTCCAGACACCAAGAATGAGCGAGGCAAAACTTCGGTTCTTGGTGGAAGGCGTCCAGCCGCCGATCACGAACTCTTGCCGCCTCACGCATTTTACTTTCAGCCAATCACGATTGCGGGTCGATCGATAGGGAGAATCCGCTCGCTTCGAGATAATACCTTCCAACCCCAGGCGGCAGGCTTGCTGGGCCACCCGATCCCCCCTGCCCTGCTCATGGTCACTGTAGCGAATGCTGTCGCGGCGGCGAACGAGGAGGTTGCGCAGGCGCTCTTTGCGTTCGAGGAGAGGAAGCTTGCGTAAATCCTCTTCATCGAGATGCAGCAGATCGAAAAGGAAGTAGGCGAAGGCGCCACTGCCGTCTCGCAACACGCGCTGCAGTTCACCAAAGTCGCTTCGGCCTCCGGATCCTGCTACCACGACTTCACCATCCAACAGGCAACTCTGAAGATCTCGCTTTGCCAGGTCGGCTGCCACGCTGCCAAAGCGATGTGTCCAGTCCTGACCTGAGCGTGTGTAGAGACGCACCTGAGTGCCCGAGACGGCTGCCATCAAGCGATAGCCGTCGTACTTGATCTCGTGGACCCATTCTTCGCCTTCGGGCGCTTCTTCGGCCAGGGTCGCAAGCTGGGGTGAGATGAAGTCGGGAAGTTTGCTTTTGCGGACTGTCTTGTCTGTCTTCGCGACCTTGCTGCGCCCCTTCTTCGCGGGTCTGCCTTCCGCGATTTCCGGCATCTTTCGTCCGCTTGCGATGCTGGTTGTGAAGGCAGCGGGATCCCAGTCGTCCCGGACTTCCTCGTCCTTTTCCTTGATCAGAAGCCAGTTTTCGCGCTTATCCCCGCGCTTGCCGCGCATCCGAACAAGGGCAAAGCCGCCTCGCAGGCGCTCCCCTTCAAGTTGGACTTTGATCTTGCCGTCCTTCAGGCCTTTGTCGAGGTCTTCAAGCGGACGATAGGCTCCACGATCCCAGAGCATGACCGTACCGCCGCCATAGGCACCTTTGGGAATGGTGCCTTCAAACTCTGCGTAATCAAGGGGATGGTCTTCGGTTCGGACTGCAAGCCGCTTGTCGGCAGGGTCAAGGCTGGGGCCCTTGGTAACCGCCCAACTCAGCAGCACGCCGTCGTGGGCCAGCCGAAAGTCATAATGCAGGCGGGTCGCGTCATGCTTTTGCACGATGAAGAAACCTTCGCCCGTGCCAGGGCCGCCCGCCGGTTCCGACGTGCGGCCGAAGTCCCGCATCGACCGATAGCGCTCCAGCTTGTCGCGGACCATCAGGCCGCCTTCCCAGAGCTCCGCTTGCGCGTCCCGCTGCTTTTAGATTTGCTGCTGCTCGTTTTTGAAGCCTTGGCGCTACTCGACCCTTTAGACTTGCGACCGCTCTTGCCACCGAGGCTCTTCTTGAGCGCCTCCATCAGGTCCACAACCTCGCCACCGCGTTCTTCGGGCTTCTCTTCCTCGAGAGAAATGGCTTTCCGGCCCTTGAGCTTGGCCTTGACCAGTTCTTCCAGGGCGTTGCTGTAGCTGTCGCTGAAGGCTTCAGGAGAGAAGGGGCCGGCCTGCCGCTGGATCAGCTCCTCTGCGAGGTCGACCAGGCCCTTGTCGCTCTTGGCGTCGCTGATGCCGTCAAAGTAGGCCTCGCTCTTCCTCAGCTCCTCGTCGAAGCGGAGCGTCTCGAGCATCATGCCCTTCCCGCAGGGCGCCAAGGCGCCAATGTACTCGCGCCCGCGCATCACGATCTGCCCGAGGCCTACCTTTCCAGTGCGGCGCAATGCATCGCGCACAACCCTGAAGGCGTCCTCTGCGAGCTCTCCTTCCGGGACGACGTAATAGGGGCGGTCGAAGTAGATGGGATCGATGTCGCAGCGATCTACGAACTGAACGAGCTCGACCGTCTTCTTGGCCTCGAGCTTGATCTCATCGATATCATCATCAGAGAGAAGGACGTACTTCCCCTTCTCGTACTCATAACCCCGCAGGATCTCGTCCTTGTCGATGGGACCAACACCGGGCACGACCTTCTCGTAGCGAATACGCTTGCGCGACGGCTCGTGTACCTGATGGAAGGTCAGACGCGATCGGCTTTGGGTAGCCGCATACAGCTTGACCGGCAGGGACACGAGCGAAAGACGGATGTGGCCGGTCCAGACGGCATTGCCCAAGGCAGGCATGGCAGGGATCCCCTCTCTCCTCAAGTCTCCCCAGCACAACAGCTTCCCCGAGCCTAGGGTTCCGCTTCGGTACAGCAGGTGGAACTTCACCAACAGGTGCGGGTTCCCTTCCAGAACATCGCTGTACGTCTGTCGCAACGTCTGCCGCAGGGGCCCACTTGGAGCGCCGGTTTGGCCTATCTCAAGGCACTACATATCTCGACGCTTTTGATCTGGTGCGCCGGACTCTTCTACTTGCCCGGCCTTTATGCCGCACACCCGGACGTGGATAGCCACCATGATTTCCGGCGGCTGCGCATCATGACACGCTTTGCCTTTGTAGCTGTCATTTCGCCAGCGGCAGTGGTTGCGGTGGTCTCCGGCACGGTGCTGGTTTTCGTGGCGCAGGTGGAAGGGGGGTGGATGGCAGCAAAGTTGGGGGTGGTCAGCCTGATGGTGCTCTTTCATCTCTACTGTGGGCGGCTCCTGGCAAAGCTTGGTACCGAACCTGCCTTCCGGCCGGCGGGCGCTCATCTGCTCCTGCTGATACCGCCGCTGCTGCTCATCCCGACGGTCTTCTGGCTGGTGCTTGGGAAGCCGCTATGACGGAAAGGCGGTCACGCAGCCTAATCCCCCTCCTCGGTCACCACGCCCACCTTATGCTCGAAGACCAGGTGACCACCGAGCCAGCCAGCGATCCCAACGAGGAAAGCGGTAAGAGCGGAAAGCGCAAGACCAATGGGAAGCACCGCTACTGCGGCATCATCCCAACGCCAGTACCAATTCGTATAGGCCACAGCGAGCATCATGATCGCTGCTATGAAGTGATTCCAGGCGGCGGCCCGACGGCGAATGCCGGCGACCGAAAGCATTTCGACGGTCCCGCTAAGTCCTGCGAAGGTCCCCATGACCGCACCACCGCCGATCAGCCAGAAGGACATCCTGGCCCAGAAGGGATCTGCCAAAAGCCAGAAGGCAAGGTCGCTCACAAAGGCGCCCAGAAGAAAAGCGATGGGGAAAGTTACCAGCATGGGGTGGAGCGGATGGCCGGCCACTGCGACAACCGTCGTCGCACCGGTGCCCGGCGGCTTCGCAATTTCTTCCATGCTCATCGTATTTGCTCCCTGCTGTTCCTGAGCCCCTTGGTCGCCGCCTGCGGTATCGACGGCCCCATGTCCACTCTTCAGCCGGCCGGCCCTGCGGCCGAGCAGATCGCGAACATCTGGTGGGTAATGCTTGGGGGGAGCATTATGATCCTCTCCGGCGTCGTCGCGCTCGCGCTCTACGCTACCTATGGCGGGAGGCGGGCGCAGCCAGAGAGCCTGCGTCGCTGGATGCTAGTCGGCGGCGGCATCGTCTTTACTCCCTTTGTCTTGCTGGTCCTGCTGCTCTATGGCCTGCGTTCAGGCCATGCCCTCTTGCCGCTGCCAACGGACCAGGAGGTCTTCAAGGTACAGGTAATCGCCCACCAGTGGTGGTGGGAGGTGCGCTATCCGGGCCTCGATGGAGAGGGAACGACCCTCTACTCGGCGAACGAAATCCACGTGCCGGCCGGCGAGCTCGTCGATATCGAAGTAACCGGCGCGGACGTGATTCATAGCTTCTGGATCCCCCGCCTGGGCGGGAAGATCGACGCCATGCCCGGTCGCTTCAATACGATCCGCTTGGAGGCGCCGCATCCTGGGCTCTATCGCGGTCAGTGTGCCGAATTCTGCGGCGAGCAGCACGCCCGCATGGTCTTGCTTCTGGAAGCGCACGAAAAGGACCGGCTGAAGGAGCGCCTTTCAGCCCTCCGGGAAGATCGGCCCGGTCCGGAAGGTTTGGCCGGTGAAGAGGCCTTCAACGCCTCCTGTGCAGAGTGCCACAGCCTTCGGGGCAACGAGAACAGCCCCCTGCCCGGCCCCAATCTAGCGGACCTCTCCTATCGACGCACGCTCGGCACAGGCGTTCTGCCAAACACTCCCGACGCCCTGCGGACCTGGATTGAACAGCACCAGAAACTGAAACCCGGAAACAGGATGCCGGATCACACCCATCTGGAGAGCCCCACGCTGCAAGCCATCGCACGCTATTTGGAGCAGGCGCTTTGACGTTCGTGTCGCAACAGCCGGCGACGCCGGTGGGGCGCCACAAGCTGCTCCATCGCGATTTCCGAACGCCGGGAGGCATAGGTTTCCTCACTTCGGTCAACCATTCGACCGTCGGTTTGCGTTTCATCGTCACCGGCCTCGCCTTCTTCGTGATAGGCGGCATCCTGGCGATGCTCATTCGGGCTCAGCTCGCCACCTCAGGCAACACCTTCATGGAGCATGAGACCTACAATCAGGTCTTCACGATGCACGGCACCGTGATGATGTTCCTCTTCGCCATCCCGGTGCTCGAAGGGCTGATGCTGTTCCTCCTGCCCAAGATGCTCGGCGGCCGGGATATGGCTTTCCCCGCCCTCAGCACCTATGGCTATTTCTGCTACCTCTTTGGCGGGATAATCCTGATCGCGGCCCTACTGCTGGGTGTTGCACCTCGCGGGGGATGGTTCATGTACACGCCGCTGACCAGCAGTCAGTACACCCCCGGCATCAATTCTGACGTCTGGCTGCTTGGCGTGACATTCGTCGAGGTTTCCGCGCTGAGTGCCGGCGTCGAAATCATCGTTACGATTTTGCGGGTTCGCGGTGCCGGGATGAGCCTGAAGCGCATGCCCCTCTTTGGCTGGTACAGCCTAGTCACCGCCTTCATGATCATCGTCGGCTTTCCGCCCCTGATCCTCGGGAGCATCCTTCTGGAGCTCGAGCGGGCGTTCGGTTGGCCCTTCTTCGATGTCGCGCGGGGTGGAGACCCGCTGCTCTGGCAGCACCTTTTCTGGCTGTTCGGCCATCCGGAGGTCTACATCATCTTCCTCCCGGCCGCGGGTATCGTGTCCACCCTCGTCCCCACCTTTGCGCGGCGACCGATCATTGGACACGCCTGGATCGTTGCGAGTGTCATAGCGACCGGTTTCATCAGCTTTGGACTGTGGGTGCACCACATGTTTACGGTGGGCATCCCGCACCTCGCCCTGGCCTTCTTTTCAGCCGCCTCGATGCTGGTGGCAATCCCCACCGGGATCCAGTTCTTCGCCTGGATCGCGACGCTGATGGCCGGACGCCCTTTCGTGCGTCTGCCCATGTACTACCTGTTCGGGTTTCTCGTGATCTTCGTGATCGGCGGTCTAACTGGCGTGATGATCGCGTTGGTACCCTTCAACTGGCAGGTGCACGACACCCACTTCATCGTCGCGCACATGCACTACGTGCTCGTGGGTGGGATGGCGTTTCCGCTGATGGCCGGCCTCTATTACTGGATGCCGATGGCAACCGGCCGCATGCCGCTCGAGCGCCTTGGGGTCATCGCCTTCTGGCTGATTTTCGTAGGCTTCAACATGACATTTCTGGTCATGCACCTAACGGGTCTTCTGGGGATGCCCCGCAGGGTTTACACCTACGAAGGCGGGCTGGGTTGGGACACTCTGAACCTGATCTCCTCGATGGGCGGCTTCGTGATGTCCGTCGGCTTCGCCCTGGTCCTCTTCGACCTCTTCCTGCACGGCAGGCTCGGCCTGCGGGCGCCCCGCAACCCCTGGGGCGCCAGCACCCTCGAATGGACTTTGCCCAAGCCTCCCCCTTCCTACAATTTCGCGTCGCTTCCAGAGGTTCGCGATTCCGAACCGCTGCATGACGATCCCGACCTGCCGCGGAAATTGGCGGCCGGAGAAGGGCTACTTTCGGAGCCGCGACCGAGCGCGCGGGAAACCTTCGCGGTGGAAGTCGTCAGCGGACGACCGGTGCATATCATCAACTTGCCGGGACCCA
>JAJUFM010000128.1 GCA_029265995.1 Rhodospirillaceae bacterium
ACCACCCAACAACCGCGGGGTGGAGCAGCCCGGTAGCTCGTCAGGCTCATAACCTGAAGGTCGCAGGTTCAAATCCTGCCCCCGCAACCAACTTTACTTGCAGAAGCCTCTCGCGAACCTCCGCGAGAGGCTTCTTGCTGTTGGGGCCGAGCATATGCTGGCCATAGCCCCCGTTGTTAGCGGGCCTTGTCAAAATGCAGACCTACGCCGGTGGTTTGCTCCAGGCGCTCCATATAGCGCCTCACATTGGCCGGATACATTACGTCCTTTACGATGCTCAACATGCGCAGCGACGGATAAAGTGCGAAGTCGTCGGCGTCTACATGCTCGCGCCCCGCAAGCACGCCATCCAGTTCCGCCAACTGCCTCTCGACGCCCGGCATCAGCTCCGACGTGCGGCCGATGAGCTCATCGAAATCTCCGAAGTTCTGCTCCTGCCGGGTCTTGAAGTCGGCGCGCGCTTCCGGGGTCGCGAACTCCGGGAAGTTAGCCTCTGCCAGCCGCGGGATGGATAGCTCCAGGATCGGCCGCCAGGCGCTTTCCTGCCACACACGGATCGGGCTGTTCTCCCCGGTGGGAGTGACAACGGTCTCGCCCTGGTGCCCGTCGACGTAGTGCACGATTTCCATGCTCTCGGCCATGTGGCTGCCATCTGGCTTTTCGAGGATGGGCGCCGTCTTCCTGCCGACCATCTCCGTCGGCGTGTCGACGTCATCCTCGAGCAGGAACCTCAGTTCCAGCGGCAGCGACTTCAGGCCGAATATCATCCGCGCCTTGGCGCAGAAGGGGCAGTGGTCGTAGACGTACAGCTTCATGAATTGCGCTCCCGGCAAGGCTTCTACTCCAGCAACCGACGATCCGATCGGGTTGTTTCACATCCAGCGCAAGAAAGTGCGCCGCCATCCGCCTTGCCGTATCCTTGAGTGGTCCGGGGATCAGAAGCGAAGACGTGACTGCCGCACCTGCCGAGATGTCGGCCGGGTCTCGCATGCGGCAACGGCCGAGGGCAGCTCGGGCGGAGGAGCTATTCTGCGCCATGTTCGGGAAGAGTGAGTGAGGGCGTGCCAAAGCTACCGCTTGCCTATAGCCCGCAGCGCTCCTTGAGAGTGAGAAGCTGCGCGCCCAGGCCCAGCAGGTCGCCGGCCGGCTCAAGGGTGTCGGCGTGGTGGGGCAGGGCAAAGGTGAAAGAGGCTGCGCCACTCTCGGCAGCCTGCTGCAGTTGGAGCCTTATGCGCTCGAAAGGGGCGGCGGTGAAATTTTCCGACAGGCTATCCTGCTGGAAGAGCTCGACAATGACCGTGAAGATAACTGTGCTGTGCGCGAACTGCTCCGCGAGCGCGGGTATATAAAGAGAGAGTTCGCTCAGCTCGAGCTTGCCGGCGCCGATCCCATCCTGAAACAGCAGGTGATCGATGCCACTGGAGTGCGCCAGGTGCTGCAGGAACTCTGCCAGCTCGCGAGGCGGCAGCAGACCGTTTGAGAAGGCTGAAAGCGCGACTGCTGCGTCCGGCGTCCGCTCTTTCAGGAGGTTGACGATTTTCTTGAGGTAGGCGCCGATCAGCGCGCGCCGCCCGTCGCTCAGCCAGCGGCCATCGTCGATTTCGTCGCTGATGTACCAACCGCCAAAGGCCGGATGGATCGCCAGGGGCGCGAGCGCGTTGACAAGTGCCTCCAGGTCGCGCTCCCGCATAAAGAGGTAGCGGGTCAAATCGGACGGAGGCTGAAGCCTCTGCTCCCCCAGGCCGCTTTCGTCGTGCGCGCGTTCTGCCCAGAAATCCGGGTCGTAGCGCAACCCGAGGTGCACCTGCGTGCCATTGGCTGCGGCTGCGTCGAGCAGTCGTTTAATTGTCCCCTCTTCGATGAGCGGGAAGGAATTCGTTCCGGGCGCCCCATAGGCGGCCCACTGCAGGATCAGGTGCTGCGCGCCTTGCCGCTTCCATCGCGCCATGGCCGCGCGCCATTCCTCCGTGCTTCTGGCGTTATCGCTTTCGTAGAGCTGTAAAAAGGTCCCGGTGGACCAGAAGGACGGGCAGCTTGCTTCGGCCATGGCCGGGAGGAAGAGGAACAGCAGAGCAAGCCAGCGGCCCATGGATCAGTACCTCAGACCCAGCGCAAGCGTGCCGCGTGTTGCGCCTTGGCCGCGGGTGTCGCGTTCATGGCCGAGGCGCAGCGTCAAGTTCCCACTCGCGAGGTAGCCGTCGTAGAGATCCTCCCCAAAGCGCCAGTCGGTCGAGAGGCCCAGGCCGATCTCGGTGCGCCAGAAGGCGAGATTACGTGCTTCCTCCCGGCCGCTGCTTAGGTACAGGAAAGGCGAATAGGCAAAGGACTTGCTGCTTTGGCCACGCAGGCCGACCTGGAGATCGGTGGCGGCGCTCTGTTCGCGATCCCCGCCGAGAAGGCGATTCAACTCGGCGTAGAGCGAGAAGAAAGGTCGCGGACCGTGGCTCCCAAATGTCCATTCGCGACCGCGGGACCAGCCATAGGTGGCGAAGAGGCGCCAATCACTCCGGCCATGGGAGCCGAGCGCCTGAAGCCGTTCAGCCCCCAGCCAGAAATCGTCCTCGTGAAGCGGCTTGTAGCGGAAGCCGAAAGCTCCCTGCAAATAGCGGCTTCGGGGTGGAAACTTGCTGGGTGCGCGATCCCAGTTTGCGCGAAGGGTAAGTTCCACCAAGCCAAAATGCTGGGAGACGAGCGGGGCAAAGCCGATTTCTGCCTGCCCTTGACCGACGCTGTTGCCGGCGCTCGTCAGGCTCGGCCGCACGCAGTCCTTCTCTTCGCCCAGGCAAAAGATCTCATGCCACCGAAGCCGCCAGCGGCGCGTCGAGGCGCGATGCTGCGCCTGTAGCTGTGCAACCCTTTCCTGTCGATAGGCCTGCGTTGCATGGGGATGATCAGAAGCTGCTTCCAGCGCCGCGCGCAAGAGGGGAACGGCTTCTGCTTGCTCTCCCTGGATGGCCAGGAGCTGGGCGAGGCCTTCTCGGTATTCATGCACGTGGGGCGCTTTCTGTACCGCCTCGCGCAGCAGCATTTCGGCGCGCGGCAGGTGCCCTGCCTCCCGGTCAAGCTCGGCCAACTGCGCCAGAAGAACCGGAGAAGGCTCCGCGGTAAGTGCGATGGCCACTGCCAGGTGTCCGCGCGCAGCCTCGTGGTCCGTCGTCCCGTTGCGGCGCAAGAGCGCCTTTGCCAGCAGTTCGTGTCGCGCCGAGGTGGGACCCAGGGCGGCGGCTGCTTGCCGCAGTTGTACCGCAGCCTCGATCCTTTCGCTCCCCTCCGCTAGCTCGGCTGCCAGGTCATACCAGAGGAGAAGAGCAGCCGGATCGAGGAGACTGCGGTCCACCTCGTGCAGGCTGGCTTCCGCGGCGGCCGTTTCGCCGGCCTGCTGCAGGGCCTGCGCCAGCCTAAGCCGCCGCTCGGGACTATCCTCGAGGTGAAGCGCTTGCTGAAGCACGTCCGCTGCGCGATCGGGGCGCGCCGCTTCCTGCAGGAGCTGTCCCAGAAGGTCCAGGGCCGGCAAACGCCGCTGCGACGGCAGTTCCGCTTGTGCCAAGGCCTGACGTAGGTGATAGGCGGCCGCGCCCCTGCGTCCTCGCGCCGCCAGAGAGTAGGCAAGCGCCAGTTCAGCCTCCGCTCCGGCCCCGGCGTTCTGGGCCGCCCGAAAGGCTTCTTCTGCTTCCAAAGTTCGTTCAAGGCGGCTCAGGAGAAACCCTTCCTCCAGAAGCCACGCTGCCTCCGCGCGCACCTGCCGTGCCTTCTGCAGCCATCTCAGCGCAGGCTGCAGGTCTAACGCTTCGCGGTGGAGGCTTGCGAGCCGATAATGCAGGTCCGCATCCAGTGGAAAGCGCTCTGCGAGTCTTTCCAGACAGGCTGCCAGATCCGGAGAGGCCAGGACAGCAAGGGCGTCGCAGTAGCTGCGGGCGTGGCCATCCTCGAGGGGCAAGCCGTCCTTCGCGGAAGGCGATGCTTCCAGAAGATCCCTTAGCTGTTTCCAGTCTCGAGCCTGCTGGGCTGCATAGATGCGCACCTCCAGCGTCTCTGGCTCGTTCTTGCCCTCGAGCAGGTTAAGGGTGGAGTGGCCCTGACCGGCGGCCAGGAAAGCTTCTGCAGCCTGAAGACGATAGCGGGCGGAGGCTGCGCCCTCGCCGAGGGTTGCCAAGGACGCAAAGATGAAGGCTCCCTCGGTGGGATCGGTCTCCAGCAGGGTCAGGCCGAGACGTGCCAGAAAGTCGATGCTGCTATCGGGGAGGCTGGTGCGAAGCAGGGCAAGAAGGTCCTGATGCCGGCCCAGCCGCCACAGCGCCTCCGCCGCAAGGCGCCGGCAGCGCGCCCCCTCCGCCAAGGCATTGGTGCAGGGCTTCTGGGATCCGTCGCTGAGGAGCAGCCAGGCGCGCTCAGCGGCGGCGCGCGCCCGCGGGCGGAGGTCCAACAGCCTTTGTGCCTGTTCCAGGCGCAGGTCGTGATCCTCGCTGGTTTCCAGCACTGCCTCCGCAGCTTCGATCGCCAGTTCTTCGCGACCAAGCCTGTCGGCAAGGCGCGATACCATGCGCTGCCGCGTCTGTTCCTCACGCCCTTGGAAATGCTGGCCAAGAAGCAGGTCCAAAGCCTCCGCTGCCTTGTCTGACTGGCTGAGCGCGCGCGCCAGGGCGAGCAGGAGAGTGGGAGTGGGAATCGCCTCCGCCTCCAGAACCGCATGAAAGTGCTGCGCCGCTACCTCGTACTCGCCAAGCGCATGGGCGGCATATCCCAAAAGCAGCTCGGAACGCGGAAGGGACACGGCGTGTCGAAGCTTCCTGGCATAGCGTCGGGCGGCTTCGGCTTCTCCTCGATCGACCAGTAGCTGCAGAAGGCCTTGCGCGGCAGCGGTGAAATCCTTTGCCAGAAGAGGCCGTTCAACCGCTGCCATGAAATCGTGCAGGCTTCCCAGGTGCCTTCCAAGCAACTGCCGTGCGTGAGCCCGTCGGAGTAGAGCGGGGCCGAAGCCGGGCCGCTGACTCAGAAGGACGCTGGCCGTTTCGGTGGCAAGATCATGGTCCTGCTGGCTGGTCGCTACTTCCAGCAGGCGCCAGCGTGCCTGAAGGTCCTGGGGATAGCGCTCCAGATGGGCGACGAGGTGACGGCGCGCGGCCTGCAGATCACCGCTCTTGGCCTGGAGGTGGGAATGCCGAATGGTGCCGTAGGTCCGCAGCCTGTGCCAAAGGCGCTGAAACCAGGATGTGGAGAAGCCTTGCAGCAGGAGCCGCTCGTAGGCCTGGGCCTCATCACCTTCCATGCTCTTGGCCAGCATCCCTTGCGGGGTTAGCCGATACAGGGTGGTGGAAGCGCTGGTCCGCTGACCGGTGAGCGATGCCAGAAGGAAACTCAAAAGGGCAAGGAGTAGGGTGGCAAGCAGCAAGGCGTGCCGCGGGCCCTGCCGGACCTTCATGTCGCACCGCCGTAAGCCGGTCGCATTATGCCTTTCGCGGGTTGCCTTCTTATGGCGGCGGGGAAGTCGTGGCTGGTCTTGTCCCACCCGATCGGCTTGCCGGTGAGGAGGTGAGAACCGAAGATCCGGCTGGCTCGACAAAGCGCCAGGTAGTTCACGAGAATTCCGGCCAGATAGCGTGGCAGGACGAGGGGAAGCTGTCGCCATCCGTAGAGCGACCAGACACAGAGGTGGCGCACCAGCAGTCGGTGAAGCAGGAAGCCGATGTTGAGGAAAGCGACGTGCCAGAGGAGATCGTCGTCTGCCAGGAGTGGCGGAGGCGTATGGGCAGGGGCCAGTTCGGCGGTCAGACGTTGACCAAGACTGTAAAGCAGCCCGACGGCGCTGATCAAATTGGCGTGGCCGCAGAGCAGGATCTTGCGGTCGCGCAGGAAGTAGTAGCGGGACATGAGAGATCCGCGCCAGCCGAGCTGCCGCCATCCCTGGCAGGAAATGCCGACAATCCAGCGCGCCTTCTGGCGCACGGCGGCGCGCAGGCTATGCGGGAAGAGCTCGCGGGTGGCAATGATGTCATATCGGGTGGCCAGGGTGTCAGCTTGGCTTCCCGTCAGGCGCAGAAAGATCTGGCGACGGGCTGTGCCGGCGAGGCGAAAGGACAGTTCATAGTCTTCGGTGAGGGTGTCGGTATTGAAGGCGCCCTCGGCGCGATCACTTGCCGTCACCAGAAGCTGCCGCGCATAGGCGGTGGCGACCCCGGACCCCGGTACCACCCCGGTGACGAGCGCGCGCACCGGCACGTCCTTTCCGTGCATCTCGGCGAACTCGTCCATGTAGTGGCCACCGATGCAGGCGCTCCAGCGGCGAACCACGGGTACCACGGGCAACTGGATCAGGTCGTGGTAGTCGAGGGCTCGATTGAAGCAGGACAGGGCCTCGGGGTGAGTCATGTCCTCCGCATCCTGGAGGATAAACCCCTTGAATTTGCGCCGCTCAACTTCTTCCCATGCCAGCGCCCCGCGCAGCAAAGCGTTGAGGCAGTCGGCCTTGCAGGTCGGCCCGGGACGAGGGGTAATGATCGGGATGATGCGCGCATCCTCTTTGGCAAGCCTGCGAACCGCACGCTCGGTCGCTTGATCGTTGGGGTAAATGCCAACAAAGACGCGGAAATTCCGGTAGCGCGCGTTTGTCAGCAGATGGGTCAAGGATTGAGGCAGCACCGCCGCCTCCTGCCAGGCCGGAAGGAGCACCGCGAGAAGCCCCTCCTCGACCTCCTTCTCCGGCAAGGGTGGCGCCGCAGTAGCGGTCAAACGCAGGCTCACCCACAGCAAGTCGCCAAAGCAGTCGTCGAGCGAAGAAAAGAAGATGAGCAGTAGACTGCCTGCAAACAGAAGCGCAGCTGAAAAGAGAGTGGCGGTCGTCAGCAAATGCAGGTAATGCGGGATATCAATCATCTCATCCCCCGTATTGCGGGAACGAGATAACGTCATTTTCTACCGCTCGTCAGGCCCTTCTTATGGCGATGCTGCCAAGGGGGTAGATCAGCGAAGAGATGTACCGCCAATGGTGGTTAAATAGCGAAGATGGCCTATGTCAGTGATCAGCGGAGGCGAGACGTCGAAACGGCGTGATCAATCGCGTCTGATAACGCCCCCGATAATGGGAAGCGCCTACAATTTTGAGGTGGTGGTGCCGCCGGCGTGAATTGAACACGCGACCCCACCCTTACCAAGGGTGTGCTCTACCCCTGAGCTACGGCGGCCCCGAAGCGCGGCGCACATTGCCATAGCGCGCCTCCGGAACGCAAGGCGCTGAATGCCGCAATCGCGTCACACGCATGCCTTACCGACGGCCCGGATCCCCTATATTCGCCGGTAGAGCTGCGAAGGAGGCGAGCTTGGGAGAAGAGATTGGTGGCGGCAAGCCGACACGCAAACGGGACGACGAGCGGCAGAAGCGCCTGGAAGCGGCATTGCGGGCCAATCTGCGCAGGCGCAAGGAACAGGCCCGCGCTCGTGCCGACAGATCTTCCGACGCGGCAGACCGGCGCGAGAGGGGCGACGACCGCACCGACCGCGACCCGCGTCGTTGTTGAGGCACCACCCTCGCTTCGCTACAAAGGCTACGCGCCGTCGCGGGCCGTCGACTCCTGGCCGTCAACCCCTTTCGGATGAGATCGGATGGACAAGATCATCGTGCATGGCGGCGCCGCGCTTCACGGCCGGCTCCACGTCAGCGGTGCGAAGAACGCGGCACTCCCGCTGATGGCCGCGAGCCTGCTCACCGATG
>JAJUFM010000118.1 GCA_029265995.1 Rhodospirillaceae bacterium
TGCATGACGATCCCGACCTGCCGCGGAAATTGGCGGCCGGAGAAGGGCTACTTTCGGAGCCGCGACCGAGCGCGCGGGAAACCTTCGCGGTGGAAGTCGTCAGCGGACGACCGGTGCATATCATCAACTTGCCGGGACCCAGCTGGTGGCCCTTCATGGCCGCCGTCTGCACAGGGATCTTCTTCCTCAGCTTTCTGTTCAAGATTTATCCTCTAGCTGCCGTCGCCGTCGTTCTGACCATCGGAGCCTTTCTGGGTTGGGCCTATCAGTATGGCTTGCGTGAGGATGCCCCACTGCTTTCCGCTGGTGGTGGCTACAGCCTGCTGCCGCATTTCGCCGCCTCTGCGCCGCCAGGATGGTGGGGAATGCTCTTCGCGATTGTGGCAGACGCCACGCTCTATGCCTCCTTGCTCTTTGGCTACCTTTTCCTCTGGACCGTAGCTCCTGGCTGGCCGCCGCCCTTCTACATCGAATGGCAGCCTCTCCTCGCCCTTCTTGCGATTCTTGGGCTTGTGGCCGGGCTGCTCTGCTCGCACGCAGCAACGGGGATGACCGAAAGCGGCAGAATCGGGTTGGCGAAGGTCTGGCTGCTGCTTTCGACCGCAGCCGGGCTGCTGGCTGCCGGGGCGCTCCTGGCGTTACCGTGGATCGCGCTGCCCTCACTGACGAGCCACGCCTATGCGGCCGTAACAGCGCTTATCCTCGGCTATGCCGGATTACATGCGCTGGTAGCGACGATCATGAGCGCCTTTCTCTTCTGGAGGGCCCAGAAGCTCTTCCTTTCGGCGCAGCGCAGCCAGGAGCCGCGGATCGTGCGCCTGTGGTGGGGCTATGTCGCTGGCGTAGGGTTTCTTGCCATTGCTGCGGTCTATGTATTTCCGGGAGCATTCGGCTGATGACTCGCCAGGAGTACATGCGCTACCTCAAGCCCAAGGCTCTGCTTGCGCTGATCGCCGGGTACCTGGTCTGGTCGCTCTGCTTCGTATTGCTCTACAGCCTGCTTTCCGTAGGCTGTGAGGCGGGTTGGCACCAATCGCGCCTGCTTGGCATCAACCTGCTGTCGTGGCTGCTCGTTGGCACCTGGCTCCTGCATGTGGGCGCCGGTGTCTGGCTCGTCCGAGAAGCTGGGCGGCGCGAGCCAGAACTATCCAGCCAAAGTGGTCACTTCATTCAGCGGGTGACGCTGCTCCTCCACGTGACGGCGCTCGCAGCCATGGTGTGGATCGGCCTGCCGATCCTCGGGCTGCCGCCGTGCGCTTGACGGGCTATTCAGGCTCTGCCGATTCCAGTGGCAGGCCAGCTTCCGACCAGCCTTCGGTCCCTTCCGGGTACCAGAGGATGTTGCCATAGCCGTAGCTGAGGGCGCGCTTCGCAGCATTCCAGGACATCCAGCATCCTCGGTCGCAGTAGATGACCAGGGGCTTCTGCAGGTCGCCTCCGCTGGCATTCTGCAAGCCTTCCTTCAGGTAAGCTTCGGTGGCCGGCGCCAGTTCACCAAAGCCGGTGTTCGGCAGCCAGATACTGTCAGGAATGTTGTCGCGCTGCCGGCCGCGCCAAATGGTGTCCTCCGGTAAATTCTCGGGGCGCGGCGGCTGTGGCAGCACATCGATGAAGATTGCCTGCCTGTTCCGCCAGAGGGCCTCCGCCTCCTCGGTCGAAATGACCCGCGCGCCCTTCAGAGTGGCCGGGGTTGGAGCCCTATAGTCGCTTTGCCGGTAGCCTTCCGGTTCCGCAGGCTGCGCGGCCACGACTGTTGGAATCAGTAGCATCAGAAGTACGAGAAGTGGTCGCATGTTGCTCCTGCTGGACGCCGTCGCCCTATCTGAGACAACATAACCCAATCATGGCTCGGCAATATAGATTCCTGTTGATCTTGCTCTTCTGCCTGGGTAGCGGCCAGGCTCAATCAGAAGTCGACCCTCTCTTTGTCGAGCAGGTTGCACCCGGTGTGTTCGTTCACTTCGGCGAGATAGGCCTGATGAACGAGACGAACCAGGGCGGCACTGCCAACATCGGGTTTGTCATAGGCGAGGACTCCGTTGCCGTGATCGATAGCGGCGGAAGTGCACGCCAAGGAAAGCGCCTGCTGGCCGCGGTCCGAAAGCAAACTGGCCTCCCGATCGCCTACGTGATCAACACCCATGGGCACCCAGACCACCTCTTCGGCAATGTCGCCTTTGAAGAGGAACGCGCGGTGCGTGTCGGGCACCAGAACCTTAGAGGCTTCCTAGCCGCTCGAGGAGAATTTTACCTTCGCTCTTTTTCTGAGGCGATGGGGGAGGCCTTGGTCGAGGAGAGTCGAATTCTGCCTCCTGACGAAGAGGTCTCGGGAGAGCGGCTTCTCGATCTCGGCGGTCGCCAGCTTCAGGTACTAGCCTGGCAGAGGGCCCACAGCGATAGTGACGTGACAGTTCTCGACCGGGAAAGTGGTACCCTTTTCGCTGGCGACCTTCTGTTTGTGGACCACATTCCGGTGATCGACGGTAGCCTCCTGGGCTTCCTCGCTGTCATGGAGAAGATGGCAGAGCTGCCAGTGAGACAGGTGATCCCGGGACACGGTCCACTGGTTGGTTGGCCTGATGGGCTGAAAGCCCAGCGCGACTATCTCGAAATTCTGGCCAATGATCTTCGAACTGCCATTGCCGCCGGAACCCCACTTGCAAGCGCGGTCGAAAACGTAGGGCTGGAGGAGGCACGAGGATGGACTCTTCACGAAACCTATCATCAACGCAATGCCACGACCGGTTATGTTGAGCTAGAATGGGAATAGAGGGCACGGCGGCCAGCCGGTGGTGAATGCCCGAAGGAGGTTCGGAATGCGACGGCAGATGCAGATCAAGGGTCTGGGAGTGGCCATCGGGTTACTGACGATGAGCAGTGGACCAGCTCTGGCTGGCGAACTCTGGGACGATCTCGCCTATGATCTCTTTGGCGACCGAGTGCTGCATGACGGTTCCGCCGTTCTAGAGCTGGAAATGCCCGCACGAGCACAGGATGCGGCTATCGTTCCGGTCACGCTGCGCAACCTCCTGCCGGGGGATGATGATCGGCAGATCAAGCAGCTTACGCTCGTTATCGAGAACAACCCCGCCCCTGTGGCCGCCGAGTTCGAAATCGGCCAGAACGCCGGTCTGCGCTCGCTCTCAACCCGCGTTCGGGTAGAGACCTACACCGATGTTCATGCCGTTGCGGAATTGGATGACGGTGAACTCTACCTTGTACAGACATTCGTAAAGGCTTCTGGCGGCTGCGCCGCACCGGCTACTCGCAACCTGCAAGAAGCAAGAAAAACTGCTGGTCAGATGCAGTTGCGCCAATTCGAGCGCGCATCTGAAGATGTGTCGGATGAGGGGCTACAGGAGATTCAGGTCCAGATCCGCCACCCCAATAATTCCGGGCTGCAGATGGATCAGTTGACGCGGCTCTATACCCCCGCCTGGTTCGTTGACAGTCTCTCGGTCTGGCAGGGAGAGGATCTTCTCCTGTCGATGGAAGGTGGGATCTCCATTTCGGAAGACCCCACCTTCCGCTTTGACTACCAGCCGAACGGCGCCAATGTCCTGCGCGTGGAGGCTAGCGACACCGACGGCAACCACTTCGAAAAGGAATGGCGTCTGCAAACGGCTGAACTATGAGCTAAGGGATCTATAGGCGCAGGAATTTGGTCCGGGCCTGCAAGACGCCTTCCTCGGCATAGGGAGAATAGGCCAGCGTCTTGCGCAGGAAGGCGTCGTGTGACTCCCGTACCCGGGCAAAGGTTTCGTCAGCTGCGGAAAACTCGTCGAGTACCGTAACGATTTCGCTGGCGACAGCTTCCATCACGTCGTCCGGAAAAGTCCGCATTTCCACGTCGCTCTCGCCCAGCATTTCCGAGAAGCTCATGGTGTTGTGGTAGATAAAGTCGGCGTAGGTCTCGAAAGCCGTTGCGTGGGCCGCCGTGCGCACAGCCTCCTGCAGATCCTCTGGCAGATCTGCCCAGACACCGCTGTTGATCATGATCTCGAGCCCCGGCCCCGGCTCCATGATCCCAGGCGTATAGTAGTACTTGGCCATGCGTTGCAGGCCAAAGGCAACATCGTTCCAGGGCCCGATCCACTCCACTGCGTCCACCGCGCCGGATGCCAGCGCCACCGGAATTTCCGCCGGGGGCGTCATCACCGGGGAAACGCCAAGGCGCCGCATGACCTCGCCCCCCAGCCCAGCAATCCGGAAGCGAAGTCCCTGCAGGTCTTCCAGTGAGTTGATTTCCTTGTTAAACCAGCCACCGAACTGTGTGCCGCTGGTTCCGGCGAAGAAGGGCTTCACGCCAAAGGGTTCGTAGACTTCATCCCAGAGTTCCTGCCCACCTCCATAGGCCAGCCAAGCGGCACACTCGTTCGCTGTCAGGCCGAAGGGGATGCCGGTAAAGAAGTGAAGCGCCTGAGAATTCCCCGCCCAGTAGTAGGGGCTGGAATGAGCTAGGTGCGCGGTGCCGCCGCTGACGGCGTCCAGCACTTCAAAGGGGGGAACAAGTTCGCCGGCGCCATAGAAGCTGATCTCTAGCCTGCCCCCACTCAGGCGTTCGAGACGCCGAGCAAAGCGCTCAGCGTTTACACCGACGCCCGGTGCCCCTTTCGGCCAGGCCATGATCATGTTGAGCCGGAGAACATCCTGACTCAGTGCAGGCTTTGGAAAGGCGGATGCAGCTACTGCGGCAGCACCGACGGCCGCGGTGCCACCAGCCGCCATGAAACGGCGCCTGTCACGATTGATCCGGCTGGACATGGATCCCTCCCCTGGTTGGTCGCGATAAAGCGGCCGCAGTCTGGCGCAACCGTCGGATCACGCCAAGCATTTCGGATCTAGAACTTGACCGCAGTCGTGTTGGCGCCGCACAGCACGACCGCTACGCGTTCGTTCTGCTCCGGCCGATAGGCACCATACAAAAGCGCAGCCATTGCAGCAGCACCACCCGGCTCTACTACAATCCGCAGCTTGTCCCACAAGGTCTGCTGGGTGGCGGCGATTGCCCGGTCCTCCACCAGCACAGTCGCCTGTACAAACTCTCGTGCCAATTCGAAGGGCAACTGCCCGATCTGTCGCGGCGCCAGGGAATCGGCAGCCAGTCCTTCGGTTGGCGCATCGACCGGATGCCCCGCTTCCAAGGCGCGCGTGAGCGTCGGCGCGCCCTCCGGCTCGACCCCGATCAGCTTTACTTTGTCTCGGAACCATCCGGCGACACCGCTGATCAAACCGCCACCGCCCACTGCAACCAGAAGGGTGTCAAAGTCCTCTGCCTGGGACTCGAGTTCCGGCCCGAGCGTCCCTTGTCCGAGTATCGTCTCGACCTGGTCGAACGCGTGAAGCGCCAGCGCGCCGGAATCGCGTTGCCAGGCTTCGCAGGCCGCTAGCGCATCTGCATAGCGATCGCCCTCCACTATGAGTTGAGCGCCATAGCCGCGGATCAGGGCTTGCTTCGCCTCCGACGCGATTTCTGGGACGAAGATCCTCGCTGGAACCTGTAATGCCTGAGCGGCGCAGGCAACGGCTGCCCCATGATTGCCGCCGGACGCCGCGACCACCCCGGCAGCCGGGAGGGACCGCAGTAGTAAATTGGCAAAGGCGCCGCGCACCTTGAACGAACCGGATCGCTGCAAAAACTCGAGTTTCAGGGTGAGCGAGCCACACTCGATTTCGAGATCGGCGGGATTCACGTCGATCACCGGTGTGCGTCGGATGAGGGGCGCCAGGCGTTTCCAGGTGTCCGCAATGGCTTCTCGCGTAACCGCTGCACCGTCGCCGGTCATGCTGCCTCTTCCTTGGGTTCTTTCTCTGGGCCAGCCTGAACCTTAGTGGCTCCGGGCCGTTGAACAAGCGGAAGACATTCCAGCCTTACGATTATTCCTGGGAGCCCTTTACCATGCTAGCGCGCCTGGAAGCCCTATGGGAGCAGGTTATCAGCGGTCTTTGGCTGATCCCGACGCTCATGGCGCTCACTGCTGTCGGCCTCGCCTGGCTGACGCCCTACCTCCCGCTGGATAGCGACGAGCCTTCTCTCATCTGGTGGCTGGGCAGCGGGGATCCGGAAAGCGTGGGCCAGTTCATCTCGGCCTTGCTCACCTCCATGATCACCCTCGCTACGCTGGCAATATCCATCACGATGGTGGTCCTGACCCTGGCCGCCAGCCAGATGGGCCCGCGCCTCATCCGCAATTTCATGGCAGACAAGCGAACCCAGTTGATGCTGGGATCCTTCCTTTCCACAGTCATCTACCTGATCCTGGCGATGCGCGCGGTCCAACATGCGGGTGAAGGTGACAACTTCCACCACCTGGCAGCCACCATCTCGATGCTGCTTTCCATCGGCAGCGTCTTCTTGCTGCTGCTGTTTGTGCACCACCTGAGCCGATCGATTATCGCCGACACGCTGATCCAGCGGATCGGCAAAAGCCTCTACTACACTCTTGATGAGGCATTGCCTGCTGGTAGCCATGAGGACGGCCAGGATCAGGAGGCACGGCTTCCAGAAGACGAGGCGGCGGCGCTCAGCCTGAGCGAAGGCGGCTATGTCGAAGCTATCGACTATGATCAGTTGAAGAAGTGTGCAGCCGAGGCTGACGTGCTGATCTATCTCGATTTTCGGCCCGGTCAGTTCCTGCTGCCGGGAGGAAACCACGGGCAAATCTTCCCAGCCTCGCACGGTTCCGCTCGCTTGCAGGAAAAGATCGAGAATTGCGTGGCCTTCGGCGGGCAACGGACACCGCAGCAGGATCTTGAGTTTGCGGTACGGCAGCTGGTGGAGATCGCGCTACGCGCTCTTTCGCCGTCGGTTAATGACCCATTCACCGCCATTGCGGTCATCGATCATCTGTCGCTCTTCCTTGCCGAGGTCATGCGCCGGGAGCCCGCGCGCTCGATCTGGCACGACGACCAGAGCAAGCCCCGCGTGATCGCCACTACAATCAGGTTTCGCGGCCTGGTGGACACGGCCTTGAACCAGATACGGCAGGCGGGTCAACGCCCAGACATCCTTATTCACATGATGGATGCCCTGATTCAGCTGGCGGAGCAGGCGCGAAAACCGCGTCATCGGGAGGTGCTGCGCGACCATGTCGAACTGGTCCTGACGGATGGCCAGCGCTGCATTGAGGATCCCTATGATCTTGCACCACTGGAAGCGAGGGCCAGGGAAGCTCTCGGTCTTCTCTCGCAGCCTGACCATCATATCTCCCCCTTGCCCAAATCGTTCTGATCTGGATTAATGTTCATGCTCTGTTCTGGATGACAGGGCAGCGTCTTCTGCTAGGTTTAGGGGTCGGGTGGCTCGCCGCATCAATATATTGTGCACAGGCCCGATAATCCACAGCTTGGGGATAAAGGGAGTTGAAGATGGACGCTTCTGCCATTTTGCGCGATGCGACCGATGGCGATGGCATTCACGGGGCTGTGGATAACAGCGTGGACAGTAGGTGGAAAGCCCGCGAAACCGAGGACCTTCTTCCTGTGGGCGATTTCCGAGATCGCTTTCAGAATGAGCGCGGCGTTACCGTGCACCTCAGCCGGAAACGCGATGACAAGCTGACCACCTTCGGGAAGGCGACTCTCAATGATCGCTACCTTCTAGAGGGCGAATCCTACCAGGACCTTTTCGCTCGGGTAGCGGCTCATTTTGCCGATGATAGCGCCCATGCGCAGCGTATCTACGACTACATTTCGCAGCTCTGGTTCATGCCGGCCACGCCGGTTCTCTCGAACGGTGGCACCAGCCGTGGACTGCCCATCTCCTGCTTTCTGAATGAAGCTAACGACAGCCTGGAAGGCATTGTGGAGCTGTGGAACGAGAACGTTTGGCTGGCAGCCCGAGGGGGTGGCATCGGAAGCTATTGGGGCAACCTTCGCTCAATCGGCGAGAAGGTCGGGATGAACGGCAAGACCAGCGGCGTCATTCCCTTTATACGAGTCATGGATTCGCTGACGCTGGCCATCAGCCAAGGCTCGCTGCGGCGGGGATCGGCCGCCGTCTATTTACCGATCGACCATCCGGAAATCGAGGAGTTCGTCGAGTTGCGGCGGCCAACCGGTGGCGATCCCAACCGGAAGGCTTTGAACCTTCACCACGGCGTAGTCATCTCCGATGCCTTCATGCGGGCCGTCATGGAAGATGAGGAATGGCCCCTGAAGAGCCCAAAGGATCACTCAGTTGTCCATTCGATCAGTGCCCGTAGCCTGTGGATCCGAATCCTTACGTCCCGCATCGAGACGGGAGAGCCTTACATCGTATTTGGTGACCATGTGAACCGTGCCATGCCGGAGCACCACAAGCTGTCCGGCCTTACGGTCAAGATGTCGAACCTCTGCAGCGAGATCACTTTGCCCACCGGCCTCGACCATCGCGGCCGCGAGCGGACAGCCGTCTGCTGCTTATCCTCCCTCAATCTCGAAACCTGGGAGGAGTGGCACGATCATCCGACCTTCATCGAAGACGTGATGCGCTTCCTCGACAATGTGCTGTCAGATTTCATTGCTCGCGCGCCGGAATCGATGACTCGCGCCAAGTATGCGGCGATGCGCGAGCGGTCTGTGGGTCTTGGCGTCATGGGTTTCCACTCCTTCCTTCAGAAGCAGCGCATCCCCTTCGAGAGCGTGATGGCGAAGGTCTGGAACAACCGTATGTTCAAGCATATCCGTCAACAGGCTGATCTGGCATCCAA
>JAJUFM010000130.1 GCA_029265995.1 Rhodospirillaceae bacterium
ACTGGTGCATGTAGACCCGGCCGCCGAGGAGCTGCTGCACCGGTTCGATCAGGCGTGGGTGCGCCCCCAGGCGCCGGAAGGCTTCGTTGTAGGTGTGGGCGGCAAAGGCGGTCCGAACCGCTTCCCCATCTTTCTCCCGCCAGACCTCGTCGCGCTTCTGGGCGAAGATGCCGGGCAACTCGTCGGTCAGGACCTTGGTCTCTTCCCGAGAGAAGCACTCGGGTAGAAAGAGGTAGCCTTCGCGATCGAATTCCTCGAGCTGTTGCTGGGTCAGTTTCATCGGCCTTTTCCTCCTGGGTGAGACCGCTCTTGCCGGCGGTCGGGATGCTCTTGGGTGATCACGCGGCTTGCTGGGCTTCTCGCAGTCGCCGCCAGGTTTCGGCGCCTGCCCGCTTGGCATGGGCTTCCGCCAGAGTGCGCGCCTGCTCCTCTAGGCCAGCCAGAACCGCCTCCAGGATGGCGGCGTGTTCTTGCCAGAAACGCTGGGCGAGCGCGCAGTCGGTAAGCGCCGCTCCCATGGCGCGGCGGAAGTGAGGCCACTGGCGGCTCGCGATATCGACGATCACCGGGTTGCCGGACAGCCGGTTGAGACAGTCGTGGAAGGTAACGTCGGCGGCGATGAGCGCCGCGCGCTCCCCAAGCTCAGCCGCTCGAAGTCCCGCTTGGAGGGCCGTCTGGGCGGTGCGTCGCTCGCTGTCGGTGAAGCGGTGGCTCCGTGCGGCGGCACTCTCGGCAGCAATGCCGTCCAGCGCCGTGCGGACCTGATAAAGATCGCGGATGTGATCGGGATCGAGGGGTGCCACCTGCAGCCCCCGCCGCCCGCGCTCCACCAGCAGACCCTCCTGGCGCAGCAGCACCAGCGCATGGCTGATCGGTTGACGCGAGACCCCGAGCCGCTCGGCCAGGCTCTCCTGAGTCACCGCCTCCCCTGCTGGCAGGCTTCCTTCCGCAATGGCCTCCACCAGCCGTTCGTAAACCTGCACGATAAGGGCCGGGCGTTGTGGCAGCGGCTGCACGGAAAGCTCCTTCCTGAATACTGAATTCAGTATGCTATGGACTAGCGGAAGGGAGCAAGTGGATTTAACCGGCTATGATGCGGCCTACCTAGCGGTCGCCAGCGCTTAGGGCGGCAAGCTAGCGTCATTCGATGGGAGATTGGCTACCGCTGCCACAACATTGGGGATAGCTATGGCCGGTTGAGCAGGTGGCGCGCGAAAGCGTTTGACGCTGGGGCCGCCAACGCTTAGGGTCCGTGCGGTTTCCGCCTACAGGCCTACCTGTCGGCTCCGAGGAGCACCGCCGGTCCGCGAGGGTTCGCGCACCGGCGCGTAACTGCTTGGAGAAGATCCGGCCCAGGCACCCGAGGGATACAGATGTTCGAATCACTGCAGGAACGCCTATCAGACGTCTTCGGCAAGCTCACCCGCAAGGGCGCGCTGCGCGAAGGGGACGTGGATGCGGCGCTGCGCGAGGTGCGCATCGCGCTGCTCGAGGCAGACGTTGCCCTGCCGGTGGTGAAGGACTTCATCGCCGCGGTGCGGGAGAAGGCGGTCGGCGCGGAGGTGCTTCGGTCCGTCACGCCAGGCCAGATGGTCGTGAAGATCGTCCACGATCAACTGGTGGAGATGCTGGGCGGCAAGCCGAAGGAAGGTGAGGCACAGCAGCCGCTGCTTGATCTCGCAGCGCAGCCGCCGGTAGCCGTGATGCTGATCGGCCTTCAGGGCTCCGGTAAGACGACGACCACTGCCAAGCTTGCCAAGCGCCTCACGGAGCGCGAGCGCAAAAAGGTCCTGATGGCCTCCCTGGACACTCGGCGCCCGGCGGCGCAGCGGCAGCTTGCCGTTCTGGGTGAGCAGGTGAATGTCGCGACCTTGCCGATCGTTTCCGGCGAGCCGCCCCTGGCGATCGCGCGCCGAGCGATGCAGACGGGCGCTTTGGAAGGCTATGATGTCGTCCTCCTCGACACCGCCGGCCGCCTGTCCATCGACGAAGAGTTGATGGACGAAGTCGCCGCGGTGCGCGATGCGGTCAAGCCGCGGGAATCGATCTTGGTGGCCGATGCCATGACCGGCCAGGACGCGGTCAACGTCGCCAAGGCCTTTCAGGAGAAGGTTGGCATCACCGGCATCGCGCTGACCCGCGTCGACGGTGACGCCCGCGGGGGCGCGGCCCTGTCCATGAAAGCGGTTACCGGGCGGCCCATCAAGCTGCTGGGCACCGGCGAGAAAATGGACGCCATCGAGGCCTTTCATGCGGATCGCGTGGCCGGCCGTATTCTCGGCATGGGCGATATCGTTTCGCTGGTTGAGCGGGCCGCCGAGACGATCGAGCAGGATGAGGCTGAGAAACTTGCCAAGAAGCTCGAGAAGGGCAAGTTCGACCTCAACGACATGGCCAAGCAGCTGCAGCAGCTCACCAAGATGGGCGGCTTGAAGCAGCTCATGGGAATGCTGCCAGGGGTCCCGAAGCTGCAGGAGCAGCTCAAGAATGCCAAGATCGATGACAAGATCGTCAAGCGCCAGCTTGCCATCATTTCTTCCATGACGCCTCAGGAGCGGGCGCGGCCGGAAGTCATCAAGGCTTCGCGCCGCCAGCGCATCGCCGCCGGCTCCGGCACCTCGGTTCAGGACGTGAACCGGCTGCTGAAGCAGTTTGGCGAAGCGCAGAAAATGATGAAAAAGGTCAAGAAGATGAGCAAGTCAGGCCGGATGCCGAACCTGCCTGGCATGCCAGGTGGCGGTGGCCTTGGTGGCGGCGGACTTGGTGGCCTGGGCGGCGGTGGCGGTCCGGGCGGCCTTTTCGGCGGCCGCCGCTAGAACTCAAACATCGCATTTTATTCGAAGAAGTTGTTGAAATAGAGGACTGACTAAAGATGGCCTTGCGTATTCGTCTTTCCCGCGGCGGTGCAAAGAAGCGCCCCTACTATTCGATCGTTGTGGCAGACTCGCGTAGCCCGCGCGATGGCCGCTTTATCGAGCGGGTTGGTACCTACAATCCCATGCTGCCCCGTGATCATGCGGAGCGGCTGGTGATCAAGGACGAGCGGGCCAAGTACTGGCTGAGCCAGGGCGCCGTGCCGAGTGATCGCGTCGCCCGTTTCTTCAGCGATGCCGAGCTGATGCCGCCGCGCGAGCGTCGGGAGCAGACCAAGAAGAGCCAGCCCAAGGCGAAGGCCCAGGAGCGCCTGCGTGAGGCGGAAGAGCGGCGTCGTGAGGCCGAAGAAGCTGCTGCGGCCGAGAGTGCCGAAGCGGCGGGTGGCGAAGGCGAGGCGTCTGCCGAAGCCTGAGGTCCCGGGCTCGATTCGAGATGAGCAGCGACCACCGGGTTTGTCTGGCTGCGATCGTCGGAGCTCATGGCGTTCGCGGGCTGGTACGGCTCAAGCCCTTTACCGAAGAGCCAGAGAGCGTGGCCGCCTATGGCCCGCTCTCCGACGAGAGCGGCGAGCGGCACTTTCAGCTGCGGCTCAAGGGGCAGGTGAAAGGGTTGCTGCTGGCCGAGATCGATGGCGTGGCTGATCGCAACGCGGCGGAGGCTCTGCGGGGCCTGCGGCTTTACGTGGAGCGAGCCGCCTTGCCCCCGCCGGAGGATCCCGAAGAGTTCTATTATGCGGACCTGATCGGGCTGCGTGTGGAGACCTCTACGGGCGAACTGCTGGGCGAAGTGCGCGCGGTTCAGGATTTTGGCGCGGGAGACGTGCTGGAGGTGGCGCCGGCGGAAGATCGATCCTTCTACTTGCCCTTTACGCGTCAGGTGGTGCCGAAGGTCGAGTTGGCTGCTGGCCGGCTTATCGCCGATCCGCCGGCGGAGGTAACCGCGGAGGCAGCGCCCCGGGGCGCTGCCTCCGCGGTGGCGGGTCAAGAGGAGGGGGGCGCAGCGTGACGCTGCGCTTGCTGGAAAGGTGCTGGCGTGACGGCAGAAACAACTGCTGGTCAAGGGGGCGTTGAGCCGAGCGGGCCCTGGACAGCAAACGTCCTGACCCTCTTTCCGGAGGCCTTTCCCGGCCCGCTGGGTTTCAGCCTGGCCGGCAAGGGATTGGAGCGAGGCCTCTGGTCGCTGGAAGTCCTGGACATCCGGGATTTCGCGCGCGATAAACACCGCTCCGTGGACGATGCCCCCCTTGGGGGTGGGCCTGGTATGGTGATGCGGCCCGATGTGGTGGATGCGGCGATCGAGGCGATTGTCGACCGCCCAGGGCCGCTGGTGTATCTGACCCCGCGCGGGCGGCTGCTGGATCAGGCGTTGGTGCGGGAATTTGCGGCCGGACCCGGCCTGCGTCTGCTCTGTGGACGCTATGAGGGTGTCGATCAGCGCGTGCTGGACGCGCGGGAGGTCCTCGAGGTCAGCGTTGGTGACTTCGTGCTCTCCGGCGGCGAGATGGCGGCGCTGGTTCTGCTGGATGCAGTGGTGCGGCTTTTGCCCGGGGTAATGGGCAATGCCGAGAGCGCTGCCGAGGAATCTTTCGAGGAGGGGCTGCTCGAGCACCCTCTCTTCACCCGTCCGGCCCTCTGGCAAGGACGGCAGGTGCCGGAGGTGCTGCTCTCCGGGCATCACGAGAAGGTCCGTCGCTGGCGGCGGGCCCAGGCTGAGGAAGTAACAAGACTGCGGCGACCCGATCTCTGGCGCCGCTACCTGGAAAGCCGCGAAAGCGGTGAGATAGACGAAGGATAGGACCGAGGGCCATGAACACGATTCAGCAGCTCGAGCAGGAGCAGATCGCCCAGCTTACCGAGGCCAAGGAGATTCCGATTTTTGCGCCCGGTGATACCGTGCGAGTGCGGGTGAAGGTGGTCGAAGGCACGCGCGAGCGTATTCAGGCCTTCGAGGGAGTGGTGATCGCTCGCAAGAACCGCGGCATCAACTCCTCCTTCACGGTGCGCAAGATTTCTTACGGCGAGGGGGTCGAGCGCGTCTTTCCGCTCTACAGCCCGCGAGTAGAAGGCATCGACGTGGTGCGCCGCGGTGACGTTCGCCGCGCAAAGCTCTACTACCTCCGGGGTCGCCGCGGTAAGTCCGCGCGCATTGCCGAGGCCACGACGGGCGTCGGCGCTAAGCTGATCCAGGCGGAGCGCGAGCGCGACCGCGCCAAGCGCTAAGGCGCAAAGCCGGTCTAGATCAAACAGATAGAGCAGTTTCACGCTCCTGATCGGATCGCCTCTTTAATCCGATCTTTTGCGATCTGCCCTAGGCCCAGGATGCTGCCAGCTTTTCTGAGGGACGTCGGCTTCGGTCGGCGTCCCTTTCGGCGTTGGCCGCGTGTCTATCTTGTGGCGAGCATACTTCGCCCTCCTTTCGCCTTGAAGCTTTCGCTAAACAGTCCCTATGGCTGCCTCATCTCGTCCGCCCAATCGCAAGGCTGCAAAGCGGCCGTCTGCAAAACGCCCCGCCGCAAGTCGTCAGGCTGTGCCTCGAGCGGGCACCGCAGCGCGTAGTGCTGCCCAGAAGACGCACCCCAAGACAGTGAGGGCTTCCAGGTCGGCGAGTTCTTCAGGTCCGCCACGCGGTACTGGGTCGTCGAAGCGTCGCGCGGGTTCTCGGTCTGCTTCATCGACCGGCGGATTCCGCTGGCGTCGCCTGCTCGCCTGGTCCGCTGCAGCCGGCATCTGGGTGATCCTGGTCGTCGGGGTGGTCATCGCTTGGTACGCGCGCGACCTTCCAAACGTAAGCCGGATGGCCGAGCTGACGCGGCAGCCGAGCTTGCAGATCGTGGATGCTGACGGCGGCCGCATCGCTGCCTATGGCGAACTCTATGGAGAGGCGCTCACGGTTGCGGACCTGCCGCCCCACGTTCCTCAAGCAGTGCTGGCGATCGAGGACCGTCGCTTCTACAGCCATCCAGGGATCGATCCCATCGGCCTGGTTCGGGCGGCTGTGGTCAACTGGCGAGCGGGACGGGTCGTTCAGGGAGGCTCGACCATCAGCCAGCAGCTGGCCAAGAACATTTTCCTGAGCTCCGAGCGCACTCTGGACCGTAAGATCCAGGAACTTCTGCTGGCCTTCTGGCTCGAATACAAGCTGACGAAGGATCAGGTTCTCGCCCTCTATCTCAACCGGGTCTACTTCGGTGCAGGCACCTACGGCATCGACGCGGCCGCGCGACGCTATTTCGGCAAGGCAGCGCGGGAACTCCAGCTTTATGAGGCCGCCATGCTGGCTGGCTTGCTGCGCGCGCCGTCCCGCTACAATCCCGCCAACAATCCGGATCTTGCCCATTCCCGGGCGGTCCGCGTTCTCGAGGCCATGGTCGAGGCGGAGTACATTTCCGAGGAGGAGGCCTTGGAGGCAGCCGAGGCAAGAGCTGCGCCAAATGACCTTCCCAGAGGCCGGGGCCGTTACTTCGGAGACTGGGCAGCGGGTCAGGTAGAAGGCTTGATCGGCCCGCTGGATGAGGATCTGGTCGCTCACACCACCTTGGACCGTCGGCTGCAGCACATCGTCGAGGAAGAGGTGCGGTTGATTCTCGAGGAGGCTGGCGCCGAGTACGGGGTGAGCCAGGCCGCTGTCGTGGTGCTTTCGCCCGACGGCGCCGTTCGTGCCATGGTGGGTGGGCGCGACTACGGGGAAAGCCAGTTCAACCGTACGGTTCAGGCGATGCGGCAGCCCGGCTCGGCCTTCAAGCCTTTCGTCTACCTCGCGGCCATGGAAGCAGGGGCTGCGCCGGACTCCCGGCGGCACGATGCACCCATTACCGTCTCCCTCCCTCAGGGGCAGTGGCAGCCAAGAAACTATGGTGATCGCTTCTACGGCGATGTCACCTTGAGAGAAGCCTTCGCCCGCTCGCTCAACTCCGTTGCCGTCGGACTGCTGCAGGAACAGGGGGCAGAGGAGGTTGTCGAGCGCGCCCGCCGGCTCGGTATTTCGGCGCGTCTGGAGGCTCTGCCCAGCCTGGCGCTTGGAACCTCGGAAGTGACACTCCTGGAGATGTCTGCGGCCTATGCGGCTTTTGCCAACGGTGGCTATGGGGTCTGGCCCTATGGGGTCAGCAGCCTTTCCACGCCGAGCGGCCAAATCGTCTATCGGCGCGAGGGGCAGGGACTTGGGCGAGTCATGTCGCCTTCTGCTCATGCCGCCATGCTGGACCTGTTGCAGGCAAGCGTCTCCTGGGGTACCAGCCGCGCCGCCGATCCCGGTCGCCCCGCGGGCGGAAAGACGGGAACGACACAGGATTCACGTGACGCCTGGTTCATCGGCTTCACCGCCGAGCTGGTCGTCGGCGTCTGGATGGGCAATGACAACGGTACCCAGATGCGGCAAGTCACCGGAGGGACGCTGCCGGCTCGCCTGTGGAACCGTATCGTCACCCGTGCACTGGAAGGCCAGCCTGCCCAGGCTCTCCCGGTAGAGGCGCCGGTGCCCCAGCCCGCCCCCGAACAGCGCCAGGCGCTGGCAGAAGAGGATGCGGGTTTCCTCGACCGCCTGATCCAGAACATTGCCGGCGGCGGCAGCAGCGCCTC
>JAJUFM010000070.1 GCA_029265995.1 Rhodospirillaceae bacterium
AACGTTTCCGATGTGCGCATGCCGCTCTTTCTCTTCTTCTTTGCCACCGAGCTCAGCCGCGCCTTCCTCCCGATTTTCGCGCGCGATCTCTATCAGCCCCTTCCCGGCATTTCCTATGAGGTGGCGATCGCACTGCCCATCGCCCTCTACCTCCTGCTCGTCGCATTGCTGACGCCCATGGCTGGCGCCTTGGCAGGACGCACCGGCAGTCGACGACTGTTTCTGTTGGGGCTCGTACCCACTGCCGTCGGCCTGCTGATGACCGCCTTTGCAAGCGATCTTCTGGCCCTGATCCTCTGGCGCTGCGTCAATGCTATAGGCTTTGCCCTTACGAGCATCGCCGCGCTCGACTACATCGCGCGGGCCGCGGGCCGCACCCGCCGCGCCGAAGGCATGGCGATCTATACCGCCGCCTTTGTGACTGCCGGTCTCTGCGGCACCTCGATCGGCGGCATTCTCGCGGATCGACTTGGCTATCACGCCACCTTCATCATCGCCACAGGCATTACCCTCCTGTCGGCGATCATGCTTCTCATCAACCTGCGCGAACGAGGCGGTGGCGCGGCAGGGGCGGGCACCCGTTTACGCCTTGCGGATTTTGGTCTGATCCTGGCGCATCGGGGCTTCCAGTTGCTAATCGTGGCAGCCGCGATCCCGACTCAGCTGCTGACCACCGGTTACCTCTTCTATGCAACGCCCATGTTGCTCGATGAAAAGGGCTACTCAGCCTCGATCATCGGCCAGGTGATGATGATCTATTTTATCATCATGATCCTGTTCGGCGTGCCGACCGCTCGCCTGGCGGACCGCGTGGGCAACTACCGGCTGTTCGCCAGTGCCGGGCTCATGTTGGCCGGACTTTCGGCCCTACTGCCTCAGCTGGCCGAGGGCGCGACGCACTATGCCCTGTGGATCGGCCTGTCCATGGCGCTGGTGGGGCTGGCTCACGCCGCCTGCATACCCGCGCAAGGCGCTATCCTGCTGCAAGAAGCCGAGCGCTTTGGGGGAGAAAGACGAACCGCAGCCATCTCTGCCTACCGCGTGCTGGAGCGAATCGGCTCCGTTCTGGGGCCGCTGCTGGCTGCCACCTTGGCTGGGGTTTATGGCTATAGCTGGACGATTGGGCTACTGGGGCTGTACGTTCTCGGATGTGGGATGCTGTTTTCGCTGGTCTCGCTGTTCATCAAGCGTACCAGCGCGAACTGGGGAAACTAGGGGATGGGCAGAATGAGCGGGAGGATAGCTGCTGCACTCGGCCTCGCGGTCGGGTGGCTCTCCTTGTGGTGTGCCCCGGCACCTGCCGCGGCGCAGCCACTGGCCGAACCAGCGCGTCATCAGGTCTATATCGCCACCTATCGCGGCTGCGAAGAGGTCTGTGAAGCTTTCAAGAGCTATCTGACCGAACGGGGCCTGGCGATCGATTTCATCGAACGCTCTATCGAGCGGGACACCAGCCGGATCCCGGATCTGGTGGAAGAGGTACGCGCCCTGCGCCCGGATTTGCTGGTCACCTGGGGCACGGCCATCAGTCTTGGGATGGTCGGTCCCTATGGGACGACGGACAGCGAGCGCTACATCACCGACATTCCCACAGTCTATCTTTATGTCGCGGATGCCGCCGCCGCGGGTCTGGTGGATCGTCCAGATATATCTGGCCGCCCCAATCTAGCTGGTGCCAATATTCAGGTGCCGCTGGAAGCGCAGCTCCGCATCATGCAGTCCTATCACTCGGATCTGCAGCGCATCGGCGTCGTCTACAGCCCCAATGAGCTCAATTCCGTTGCCGCCGTCACGGCCCTGCGCGTTGCCGCCGCCATGTTCGGCGTGGAAGTGGTCGAGAAGCAACTTGATCTGGGCCCCGACGGGACGCCTCTGCCCGAATCCATCGTACCGAGCATGCGGGCAATGGCGGAGATGGAACCGGACTTCCTCGTTACCGTATCGAGCACCTTCATCATTCAGAACATCGAGGCCTATACCCGCGCCGCGGTCGATGCCGGCCTGCCGGTCTTCACCTCGGCAGAGCTGCCGATTCGCGACGGGGACGCGATGCTCGCGCTCTACGCCTCGCTGTCCAGCATCGGCCAGATTGCGGGCTATCAGGCGGAACAGATCTTGAGAGACGGCACGGCTCCGGGAGAGCTGCCCACGCCCTCGTTGCAGCGCTTCACGCTACTTATAAACATGCCTATTGCCCTGGAGCTGGAGCGTTATCCGCCCATGCTGGTTCTCCAGTTCGCCCAGCTGATGAGCTGAGGCATGCGTGGAGCCCTGGCCTTACGACTGACGCTCGCGCTCGGCGCGACGCTTTTCCTCCTGGTCATGCTCTTTGCCCTCGCTCTCGATGCGCTGGCAACCCAGAGCGAGCGCGATCTCCGGGAAGGCCGCTATGCCTACATCCTGGCAGAGCTGAAACAACGGGTAGAGGCCCCGCTTTCCCTTGGTCTGCAGGTGGAAAGCCTGGACTATCTTCAACGTCTGCTGGAGCGCGAGGCAGCAGGCGACCCAGACATTCTGTCCATCGACCTCTTCAACTCCAGCGGCGACCAACTTTTCACAACCGATGCGGACGACATAAGAAGTGCAGTCCCAAGCAGTTGGCTGCAGGACACGCAGAACCTTCCCCCACCCGAATCGGAAGCAGAGGGAAGGCAGGAAGCTTATTGGTTGGCAGAAGAGCGCGATGGCCGGGTCGTCGGGGTCGCTCTCTACAACGACTTCGGTCTCCTGGTGGGAGGGCTCGCATTACGCCACCAGGTTACTGACGTGGGCGAATCTCTGCTGGATCCAGCTACCCTCCGTCTACTCGCAATCGCCGCTGTGGCCACATTCTTTGGAGGTCTCGGTTTCTGGTGGCTGAATCGCCCGCTGGAACGGCAAACGGAAGCCTTGATCGCTGCGGTGAAGGAACGCCTCAAGGCCCCGGAAGCCCTGGTCCCGCCCGGTCCTTTGGATCGAGATGGATTGCGCCTTCTGGAGGCCTTGCAGGAGGCTGAACGACGCTGCGCGGCAGCTACTGCCGAGGTGGAGCAGATTGATGGCCGTAGCTGAGCAACAAACATCAGCGATCACTCGGCCAATCCTGGCTGCGGCCGAGGAAGCCAAAGGAGTTAGAGCCTTACGACGGCGCTTCCTGACGCTGAGCTTGATATTACTGCTGCTCACCGCCCTGCTTAGCGGCTGGTTGGGCTTGCGCTACGTGGAGCAAAGGCTGGAAGCCGAAATCCTTCCCTCATCGCGCGCCATCGGCACAAACCTTGCGCAGCAGTTTGAAGTCGCGCTCGCCGCCGGCGTCCCCTTCGATCGGCTGGTCGGTGTGGAGCCCTTTCTTGCGACCGCCGCCGGCTTTGATGAACGGGTAGCCTTTACCGCGCTGCTCGATCCGGAAGGGCAAGTCCGCTATGCCGCCGGGCCGGCGAGCAATGCCTTGCCCGCGCAACTGCCCATCTCGGCGCGCAGCGATAGGCTGCTACGGATCGGTGATCAACTGGCTGAACCGCAGCCCCTTCATAGCGACGAGCAACTGCAAGGCTATGCCGTCGTCGGTCTCTACGCCACTTTAACGGTGGAGACCCTTCGCAACTTTGGGCTTGCGGCCCTTTTGATCGTCCTGGCTCTGGGCGTCCTGCTGCGCGAGATGCTGGTTGGCATCCTCTTTCAAAATCTTGACCGTCCGGCCGAGGCCCTGTCCCGTCTTTCGGAGGCGGTCGAACAGGGGGACCTGTCCCGGACCACATGGCTCGAAGTGCCGGGCCGACTGGGCCACTTGATCGATGCCTTCCGGCATGAGCTTGTCGCCGTGAACGGCCGCTTCCACGCGTTCCTTCTGGCCGCCTTTGCCACACGCGCCGGCCATTTCGATCCAGCCACCTTGCGGGAAGTCACTGACGTGGTACGGCGCTGCCTGGCCAACTACCGTCTGCCGCCGGTAGCTGGCGCGTGGCCGGTATCACTGAGTGAGGCTGGGCTATATCGGCTGGCGGCTTTCTCGCTTCTTCTGGGAGAGGCCCTCCTGGCGCCGAGTTGGAGGGTCCTGCCCGCGCTGGCAGAGGAAGGGCCTCTCGATGCCGTAACGCTCAGCGTCCTGCCGCTGCTTCTGGCATTGCCGGTGGGTAGCGAGATGGCGCGGCGCCTGTTGGTCGGCTTTGCGCCCAGCCTGATCTTTACGGCGGGGGCCTTGATCGCGGCCGCCAGCGCCCTTTCGCTCGTTCTCGCGGATTCTCTCGTGGCCCTTGTGGCCCTGCGCTTGCTCAGCGGAGTCGGCATAGGCATGGCGCTTCAGCCTTTTGGCAAAAGCGGCGTTCTGCCCCATGCTCTCGCCATGGCGTTCGTGGCGGGGGCGCCGCCGGGCTTCCTTGCCCTGCTTCTGGTAGGCCCTGAGGTCACAGCCCCCGTCGCTGCGCTGGTCATCGGCGCCGCAGGCTTGCTGGTGGGGCAAATGCTTCCCGCCGGAGAGGGGGCACCCGAAGAAGACGAGGCCGTAACCAAGGAAGGGACGAGCTGGGCCGGCTTGCTGCCTGCCGCGGCACTTGCCGGCACAGGCGTGCTCTTGCCGCTCATCGCTCAGCTCACGATCGGCGCCACGCGGGCGAACGTCAGTCTTCTTTTGGCCAGCGGGCTGGGGATTCTGCTGGCCTCCGTCTTGGCGCACTGGATCAAGCTGAGGCCGAGGCCGGCGGCGATTGCCGCTGCGGCCGCGGCGGTTCTCCTGCTTTTGGGCGCCTTCGCATGGGGAACGGAAACCTTCGGCCCTCTCCTAGTCCCGGCATTGATCCTTGTCGTCGTCGTTTTCCTGGGTCCGCGTCCGATGGTCTCAAGTACCCCTGCGGCAGCTACCCTTGCAGCCGCGGGCGCCTTTACTGGAAGCCTGTTGCTGACCAGCGCGGTGGGCCTCGGCGTTGCCCTGCTGCTCCCCGCCGCCTTGCTTCTGCTCTTCGCGCTGAGCTGGAGGCGGACATGACGGCGCGCCTCCGCCTGCTCCTGCTCACTGGACTTCTACTGGCCCTTGCCTTCGCCGGCTCCCTGCTGTGGACCCGGGGGATCGCGTTGCAGGAGGTCACCAAGGCTGAAACAGCCGTCCACCAGCGCGAGCAGGCGCGGCTCTGGCACAGTCTTATCGATCAGCAGCAGGTTCTGCTCGAACTGGCTGCTGACGATCTGCTGAGCGACACCTGGCTGGCGCGCGTGATCAGCAGTGGCAATCAGGACCTCCTTACTAGCCGCTTGCAAGAAGCCTTGCCGCGCCTGGAAGCGCGCTACGGGGTAACGGGTCTGGAGATCACCGACGCCCAGGAGCAGGTTCTCTTCCCGCCCATTCCAAGAACCCAGCGTGTGCCGCAAGAGATCTCGGCCGCGGAAACAGCTAGTTCTTCCCGCGAGGCGGTCATCGGTTTCCGCCAAAATTTGAACCGTGATTTCGTCCTCTCCTACAGCCTGCCGCTTCCGGAGGGGGGACGGTTGATGCTGACGACCACGATGGATCGGCCGCTGCAGGGAATATCGCGCAACGGCGTGGCACCCGCCCGCCCGGCGGCCGTGGCCGATCTTCGGGGACAGGCCGTCGCCTTCAGCGGCCCGGAGGA
Organism: Rhodospirillaceae bacterium; assembly: GCA_029265995.1. Taxonomy (GTDB): domain Bacteria; phylum Pseudomonadota; class Alphaproteobacteria; order Kiloniellales; family DSM-21159; genus Aquibaculum. The sequence goes on from JAJUFM010000070.1 coordinate 5,583, forward strand.
AGGACAGGCGTTATTACAAGCCATACTCGCTGGGGAGGCGGCGGTCCCTGCAGAGTTGCGAGTGCTGGAAACTCCTCTGTCCGATATTGCTGGCCGTCCTATAGGTCAGGTCGTGTCTCTGCTCCCGGCCGAAGCTGTGTCTTCGACCTTGGAACGGCTCAATCTCATCACCCTACTTCTCGCGATCGCGCTCTTCATCCTGCTTCTCGTAGTGCTCGCGCGCGCCATCCGGGCAGAGTTCACTCCCCTGGAACAGCTGATTGGGGGGGTTGCGGCGCTCGCGGGTGGGCAGAGTGAAGTGGAAGTCCCGCGACACCCGGGCGATGACGAGGCAGGTCGCCTTTCCACAGCCCTGCAACAGCTGCGCCAACGGGCTCTCCTTTTGACCACCCTGGAGATTTCCAGGGAGCGTCAAAGACGCCGGCAGGAGCGTTTTCTGCGGCGGCAGCTAACGGGACTTGCAGAAACTCTTGAGGGCAAGGATCGCGAAGCGCTGCTGAAGGATCTCGACAGGCTGGAGCAGGCCGCGCGGCGCGAAGCACCTCAAGAGAGCAGCAATGGCCTGGCCGCCGCCGATGGTCGCCTGGAGCAGGCGCTGCTCGAGCCGCGCGCCGCCGGGCAGGACGATTTCGCTCTGCTCGCAGTCGCCTTCGAGAACCTCTCCTTCCGCATTCGAGACCAGAACGCCAACCTTAAGCAGCTGGTCGCCGAGCTTAACGAGGCTCTGCGCGCCAAGAACGAGTTCATCCTGTTGCAGCAGGAGCTGGATCTGGCGCGCAAGATGCAGCTCTCCATCCTGCCGCCGGACCGTCCGGAACAGGCGGGCGTGGCGGTTCACGGCATGATGTTGCCGGCCAAGGAGGTGGGCGGCGACTTTTACGATGTCTTCGAGCTGCCTGATGGGCGTCTGGCCCTCGTGGTCGCCGATGTCTCCGGCAAGGGCGTACCGGCCGCCTTCTTCAGCCTGATTACACGCACGCTATTGAAAGCCATCGCGACAGCCGGCGCCGAGCCGGGTGCTGCCATTGACCGCCTGAACGACCTGCTCTGCGCCGAAAACGAGCAGATGATGTTCGTGACCCTCTTCTTCGGCCTCCTTGAGCCCGACAGCGGCCGCTTTGTCTTCGTGAACGCCGGCCACAATCCGCCCGTACACCTGCACGCCACCGGTGCGATGGAGATGCTGGCCGTCACCGGAGACATGGCTCTCGCCGTGATGGAAGAGCAGGGCTACCAGGTACGGGAGATCACGCTTTCCCCGGGTGATCTGCTGCTGCTCTACACCGATGGCGTCACCGAGGCTTGCGATCGGGACAACAATGAGTTTGGCGAGGAGCGCCTGCTCGACAGCCTGCGGCGTAATCAGGCGACGCCGACCTGGATGATGCCCCGGGCCCTCGCTAATGCAGTCCAAGCCTTCGAGAATGGAGCACCCCAGGCCGACGACATGACGATTCTGGCGCTCGGTTATCGCCGCAACACCAGCTAATGGGCCTGATCTAGGCGGTAGAGGGCAGAAAGCTCCGCACCAGCTCCAGATAGTCTTCAGGCTCAACCAGCAGGCCTCCTGCCGCCTCGAAGCGAGCGACATCCTCGGCGCTCGGCAGCCCAAGGTAACGGCGATCGGGGGTGCTCTCTTGAGGACTCAGATCCGGCGCCCGTCCTTCGGCAAGGGCCACGGCCAGATCGGCCAGAAGGTCGGCGCCCATCAAGTAGGTTTGGACCATGTTGTGGAAGAAGGATCGTTCGCGCTCTATCGGCCGCTCCTTAAGGACTGCGATGGGGCCGGTGTCGATCCCCTCGTCGATGCGGTGGACCGTCGCCGCCGTAGTCTTTTCACCGTCGTGCATGGCCCAGAAGACGGCGTGCAAGCCGGGCCGGTCGGGCAGGCGGCCCGAATGCAGATTCCATGCGCCGAGCGCAGGAAGCGAGATATCCTCGGGATGAAGCAGAAAGCCGAATTTAAAAGTAAGGATGAGATCGGGCGCCAGTTCGCGGTAGAGCGCACTACGGCCACGGCGGCCCAGTCCATCCGCAACCACCAGATCGACGGCATGGCGCGCAGCAAGCTCCTCGAAAGGAACCAGCGCACCAGGTGACCCTGCGCCCCTGGCCAGCGGAAAGAGCAGTTGATTGGGCAGTTCCTCCTCGAACAGCCGCAACAGGCGCAACTGCGGAACCGCCAGAGCCTGACTTCGCTGCCGGTTGGCCAGAAGCAAGGTGATCCGGGCCGGCGGCAGTCGTGGAAGCATCCGACGGAGCATGAGGCAGGCCACCAGATCACGCTTGCTGCACAAAAGAATATGCATGCGGCACCTCGCGTCTTTGTTGTGCGCCCGGCAGCCTATAGGTTGTTAATCATCCGGTCATGCAAGATCGGAAGCTACAGGGAGTTGAAACGTGAATACATCTCGGTCCGCCGGCACCTCCTTGAGGCCCACTCATCTGTTTCGTCCCGCTCTCGAGCGGGATCGCATGCAAGCACTGCTGTCGGAGGGAGACCTGATCGTATCCGACGCAGAGGAATCCGAGGGAGGCGTGGCGGCAAACCTGATACGCGACGAGAGCGGTTTGCGGCTCGCCTTCTTGACGTCGGAAGCGGAACTCCATGTCCAGGAGCTTTCCGAGGCTGTCCGCTTTCTTCCGAAGGTCACCTGGAGGTTGCCGCACACCGACATGCTGCTGACGGGCTTCCGCTCTGGAAGGTGGCACGGCCTTGGCCTCTACGCTAGCGAGGGGAAGCAGCTGGTCTCCTACCTCGACTATTCCGTAAAGCTTGAAGGCCAGGAAATCGAGATCGGTTTCTGCATGACCCACCCGGAGTGGCGAAGCCGGGGCCTGGTGAAACGTCTTCTCGCCAGCTTGTTGCTTCTCTATTTCGACCACACTTTCCGTATCTCTACCCATGAATCCAATCTCGCCATGAGCCGCGCGCTCGAACACTTTGGTTTCACCGTCAATGCCCGCCTGCCAAGGGACCGTATCAATGGAGAAACCACCCTCTATCTGATCCGCAAGGCGGCAAGTCCCTTCACTCTGGCGGAGCCGAATTAGCTTTTTCCTTTTGGCCTCCGCCGATCGAAGGCTTATCTCCTGCCCTCATGGACCATCTTGTCGATCGCCTTCTTAACCGCGCCCTGGATACGGGGCGCGGTTTGGTAGAACGCCGTGTGCGCCTGGGGGTAACCGGGCTCGCAGAGGCGGGAAAGACCGTCTTCATTACCGCCCTCGTTCAGGCGCTTCTGCATCCAGCGGCCTTGCCGCGCCTCTCGGTGGTGGCCGAGGGGCGTCTTCGGACGGTCCTGCTCCGCCCTCAACCCAGTCAGAACCTCCCGCGCTTTCCTTTTGAAGACTGTGTCGCTCGTCTCACCGGCGCTTTCGGCACCCCGGACTGGCCGGAAAGTACCCGCACTCAGGCCGAATTGCGGCTTTCTCTCCGCTACCTGCCAGGGGGCCTGATGGCGCACCTGGGCGAGCGGGTGCTGCATCTGGATCTTTTCGACTATCCGGGAGAGTGGCTCCTCGACCTTGCCCTTCTCAGGCATGACTATGAAAGCTGGTCCGCCGCCACCCTCGCGGAAATCCGCGCCGCGCCCCTCATGCCCGAGGCCAAGGCCTTTCTGGATCACCTGCATCGCGTCATGCCGGATCAGGAAGACCAGGGGGCGGAAGCGCAAGCGATCGAGAGCGCACGGCTTTTTACCGACTTTCTCCACGCGCGCCAGAAGTCTCTGGGCCGCTCGGCTCCTCTTGGTCCTGGCCGCTTTCTGCTGCCCGGAGAACTGGAAGGCTCCCCTCTACTGACCTTCGCCCCCCTGGGGCCCGTGGGGGGCGGCGCGGTGTCCCGAGGATCTCTGCGCCGGCTCATGAACGAGCGCTTTCAGGCCTACAAGGATCAGGTCGTTCGCGCCTTCCATCAAAAGCACTTTGCCCGGCTGGACCGCCAGATCGTCCTGCTCGACCTGGCGGGGCACTTGAGCCAGGAGGAGAAGCGGGCCGATGCATCCGCCCAGGCTCTTGATGCGGTGCTCGCGGCCTTGCGGATCGGCGGCAGCAGTTGGTTGCCGCGCTGGCTCTCCCCGCGCATCGATCGTGTGCTCTTTGCAGCCACGAAGGCGGACCATCTTCCCAGTGACCAGCATCAGGCGCTGCAGGAGCAACTGAAGCGTAAGCTCGATGCCAGCCTGCGCCGAACCGCCTACAACGGCGCTCAGCTGGAGACCATGGCGCTGGCTTCCATTCGGGCGACCCAGGAAGTGGAGGCACGCGGCGAAGGAAGGCGCTACGTCGCCGGCACTCCCTATCGGGGCAGTGAGCCCCTTGCCCACTATCCAGGCAAGATCCCCCAGACAGGTCGCCTCAACGCGGGAGCTTTCCGGGTGGAACGCTTCCGTCCGCCAGATGATCTCGATCCTCGCGGCCCCTGGCCACATCTGGGTCTGGATCGCGCGCTGGAGTTTCTTGTGGGAGATTGGCTCCAATGACCTCGCAGGACGGACCAAGCTCCCGCCCCCTCAAGGAGCTCGAAGACAGCGCGCCAACCGCTGCGTCGGCCCCCGCGCCCCACTCCCTCCCGCTCGATGCGACGCGCCTCTTGCCTGAGGAGCAGGGGCGTCTGGACCCAGTGGCCGCGACAGGACGTTCCTGGCCACTTCGCCTGCTCCTCGCCGGCAGCGGCCTCCTCGTCGGAGGTCTGCTGACACTGCTTGCCGAAGATCTGCTGAACCGGGCTCTGGACGGTGGAAGCTACCTTGCCTGGATCGGCATTGCCGGTCTGTTCCTGGTCACCCTCGGCCTGCTGGGCGGGTTTGTGCGGGAGTGGCGGGGACTGGCGAGCTTGGATCGTCTTCGGGAAGCACGGCGGCAGGCGGAGCGGGCAGAGGCCGAGGATCAGCCGGCCGCGGCACAGGCAGTGGTCGATGACCTGATCAAGCTTTACCGCGGACGCGGTGACATGGAATGGGCGCTGCGGGGGTTGGAGGAAAAGCAGCAAGGTGGCCCTGCCCCCGCCAGCCTGCTGCTCGTCGCCGAGCGGGAGCTGCTCCAGCCACTCGACTCACGCGCCCAGACAGCAGCCATAGCAGCGGTGCGCAGAGCCGCCATGATCACGGCGATCAGCCCCTTCGCTCTGCTGGACATGGTCGTCAGCCTTGCCATCGGCCTGGGCCTCCTGCGGCGCATTGCTCGCATCTACGGCGGGCGGCCGGGCTGGCTTGGCGCCTGGAGACTGCTGCGTCTTTCTCTGGCGCAAGTTATCGCGAGTGGCGCCTTGGATCTGGCGGATGACAGCATCGGCGACCTGATCGGCGCGGGCGTCGCCTCCCGCTTGTCGCGTCGGGCAGGGGTCGGCTTGCTCAATGGCCTCTTGACCGCACGCATAGCTGCAGCCGCCATGGACCTTTGCCGCCCCTTCCCCTGGGCCCAGAAGCCGCCCAGCGCCCGAGGACTGCTCCGCCGCGCGCTGACCGACCTCTTCTATAGCGGATCGCGCTAGACCAGGAACGTTCCCGAACCCGATCCAGCTCCGACGATTAGGCGTTGCCTGCTGGCTCCGAACCCGCAGAAGGCTGTTGCTGCTGCTGGGACTGCTGCGCCTTGCGCTGACGATAGAGGCTGACGAAGTCGACCGGATTGATCAGCACCGGCGGAAAACCGCCTTCTCGCGTGACGTCCGCCACGGTGCGGCGCGCGAAGGGGAAAATCATCGTCGCCACATCGATCAGCAGGACGGCCTCGACACGGTCCTCGGGGACCATCGAACCGAGAGTCACCAGGGCACCGTAATCCAGCTCAACCACGAAGGCTGTGCGCTCCTGATGCGTCGCCGTAGCACGGATTTTCAGAAGTACCTCGAAAAGACGGTTTGACGGCTCCTTCTGCAGCGGCCGCGCGTTCACATGCATCTGGATGTCAAGCTGCGGCGACTGGCGGACCGTCGCCAGAATGCCGGGGGCATGCGGGCTCTCGAAGGAGAGGTCCTTCACATACTGCCCGTGAATGACAATGGGTGCCTCTTGCTTGTTGCCTTGGGGCTGCGTCTCACCCGGTTGCGCTGCGCCTTGCGGTGCTGCCCCCTGAGATGCGCCGTTGTTCTGATCGCTCATGAATAGCTCCGCACGGCTAAAGGTTTTTGTCGCGGAGGTTGGCTATCACGATACCCCCGCGATCTCAACTCCGCCGGTCAGTAGCGAAAGAGGCGCAGCACTCTGGTTTAGTGGCGTTCTTCTGGCGGCCGGCTGCTGGGAGGCAGTTCCTGATGGTCTTCCACCTCCTGCCACTCTCCTTCGATGGTGGTGGTGGAATGCTGGGGCCCCCTCCCCGGACGCGTATGAACATCCGCTCCTCGGCGCTGGGCCCGTACCCTGCTGCGCCCGAAGAGGTAGCTGCGGGTTGGCGGCAAAAGCAGGAGTACGCCGATCACATCCGTGGCAAAGCCTGGTAGAAGTAGCATGAGGCCGGCGAGGGCAAGGCAGATGCCGTCAAAAATTTCGCGGGTAGGCACTTCCCCTTGAGCCAACTGGGCCCGCGCCTGCATAAGGGTGTAGAACCCCTGTACACGGACCAGCCAGATCCCGACGACCCCCGTCAGCACCAGCAGTGCGATTGTAGGCCAGAGGCCGATGGCATCACCGACCTCGATGAATATCCCCACTTCGATGAGCGGAATGGCGATAAGGATTGCCAGTATAAGCAGGGGCATGCTTGCTCTTTATTCCTTGCTTCCCTATGTACGGGGGGAGGTTGGATGCCTTGTACCAACAAGGGTCCCACGCCGCGCCACGTCAAGATCTTTCGCAACAGTAGTGCGACATGATCCTCGTCGCGCGAAGGAAGTCGGAACGACCGAATGAATGAAGGCAGTCAGTTGCTCGATATCCTTCTCTTTGCAGCGATCGCAGCCTTCCTGGTCCTCAGACTCCGGAATGTACTTGGCCGACGAACGGGTCATGATTCTCGCCCGGAATTCGATCCCTTCAAGCAAAAGCAGGAAGCGCCACAGCGTTCCGCCCCAGAGGATGAGAAAATTATCCCGTTGCCTTCCCACACGCGGCGGACACAGGAAGCTAACTTCGACGGTAACGATCCAGTTTCAGCCGGAATCACTCAGATTCGGCTGGCGGACGGGAATTTCGATCCAGAAGCTTTCCTGAAGGGCGCGCACGCCGCGTTCGAGATGATCGTCTCGGCCTTCGCCAAGGGTGACAAAGATACTCTGCGCAATCTTCTGGCAGATGATGTTTATAACGACTTCAGTCGCGCCATCGATGAGCGGCAGGAGGAAGGTCATCGGTTGGAGACCACGCTGGTGTCGATTCACGAACCGGAGATCATCGAAGCCGAGCTGCAAGACCGGACGGCCTTTGTTACCGTCAAGCTTGTCTCCGAGCAGATCAACGTGACCCGGGATAGCGAAAATCGGATCATCGAAGGCGATCCGAGTGATGTGGTCAGGCTGACCGATATCTGGACCTTCGCCCGCAATACGCGTAGCCGCGACCCGAACTGGGCGCTGGTTGCGACCAGCAGCCCTAATTGAGGCAAGTGGCAGCGCCGGCTCCCGTCTCCAGGGCACTTTGGCATCGCCTTGCGCTCGCCTCGTCGGGGCTTCTGTTCGCGCTCTTCCTCGCTTCCTGCGAATCGCCCAAGAAGGAAAGCGAGGAGCCCAGTGACGAGGAGCAGGTCGAGCTTGGTGGGCTTCGACTACAGGCCGCTGCATTTGAGGAGCTTCCCGGTTGGGAGGACGACTCCCTCGAAGAAGCGTTGCCCGCCCTCCAAAGATCCTGCCGGCGCCTGCTGACGCAACCGGACGAACGTGCTCTCGGACCAGACGGCCTGGCCGGTACGGTGGGAGATTGGCGAGCGCCCTGCACCCATTTGGAGGCGACCTCTTCCAGCGACCCGGAGCAGCTTCGTCAGCTTTTCCAATCCGAGTTCACGCCCCTCGCGGTGCTGGACGGCGAAGAGCCGCAAGGGCTATTCACCGGCTACTACGAGGCCGAACTGCAAGGCTCCCTCACGCGAAAGCCCGGCTATGAAGTCCCCCTCTATGGGAAACCCGGCGACCTTGTGGAAGTGGATCTGCAGGAATTTCGCGCCGATTTGCCGCCAGAGCGGCTGGTAGGTCGGGTGGAAGGGGGCCGGTTACAGCCCTACCCCGCCCGCGCTGCGATCGAGAATGGTCATCTCCAGGGACGCAATGAAGAGGTGCTCTGGGTCAGCGACCCGGTCGATGCCTTTTTCCTCCACGTTCAGGGCTCGGGCGTTGTACGCCTCGATGAGGGTGGCGAGGTGCGCGTAGGTTTCGCCGGCTCTAACGGGCGCCCCTTCTACGCCATCGGCAGAGCGCTGATCGATGAAGGCATCATCGAGCGCGACAAGAGCTCGATGCAGGCGATCCGCGACTGGCTGCGCGCCAACCCCGAACGCGCCCAGGAGCTGATGCACCGCAACGAGCGTTTCATCTTCTTCCGGCTGCTGGACGGCCCTGGCCCCATAGGCGCGCAAGGCGTGCCCCTTACTCCGGGCCGCTCGCTCGCGGTCGATCCCGCACACCTGCCTCTCGGTGTGCCGCTCTGGCTGGAAACAACCTGGCCCGCGACCGAGCGGCCTCTGCAGCGCTTGATGGTGGCGCAGGATACCGGCAGCGCGATCAAGGGTGTGGTGCGTGGCGACTTCTTCTGGGGAAGCGGTGAGAGCGCCTTGGAACAGGCCGGCCGCATGCGCCAACAGGGGCGCTACTGGTTGCTCCTGCCGCGTGCGGTTGCGGAGGCCTACCTAGCCCAGTCATAGCGACAGGTGCCTTAACTTTCTTTGGCCGCGAGGATCCACCTGTTTTGATGCGTACTCAAGGTGGTTCAGCTTGGGTGCCATCCAGTCTAGTGTAGCCCGCCATGCTGGATCTTAACGAACTTCTCGCCGCCACCATCGTCTTCGTAGGAAGCCACTTTCTGCTCGCAGGTCCTCCCCTTCGCGGCCTGCTGGTGGATCGTCTTGGGCAGCGGGGCTTTCGGCTGCTCTATTCTCTGGTCGCCGCCGTTACTCTGGTGTGGATGGTGAAGGCTTACGTGCAGGCGCCCTACCTCGCCATTTGGGCCGCGACTTCGCTGCTGGCGTGGGTACCACTTTTAGCTATGCCCTTTGCCTTCATTCTCATGGTCGCCGGCCTGACCTCTCCTTCGCCAACGGCCGTGGGGGCGGAGGCGGTGGCGCTCACCGCCGATCCGGCTCCCGGCATGCTGCGCATTACTCGACACCCCTTCCTCTGGGGCACCGCGCTTTGGGCCATCAGTCACATCATTGCCATCGGGGACCTGGCAAGCTTGATCATGATGGGGGGCATTCTGGTGCTTTCGCTGGTCGGCATGCGCCGAATCGATCGCAAGCGGGAGGCGCAGCTCGGGGCCGGATGGGGCCCGGTCAGGCTGACCACCTCGGTGGTGCCTTTTCAGGCGCTTGCCGAAGGACGCACCACGATGGATTGGTCAGGGATCGGGGCGTGGCGAATTGCGCTCGGCTTGGCGCTCTATCTCATCTTCCTGATCCTGCACCCCTACATCTTCGGCGTGACCGCGGTTCCCTGGTAGATCCGGAGCGAAGACCAAGCATGCTGCGCGCCTTCGCCACTGTCGGGTCTTTGACGGCCATCAGCCGCATACTCGGGTTCCTGCGCGACATACTGATCGCGGCGGTACTGGGCACCGGCCCGGTCGCGGACGCCTTTTTCGTTGCTTTCCGCTTTCCCAATCTCTTCCGGCGACTTTTTGCCGAAGGCGCTTTCAATGCCGCTTTCGTTCCTCTCTTCGCCGCGCGGCTGGAGCAGGACGGGAGGATCGCCGCCAAGGCCTTCGCAGAGGAAGCGCTGGCCGTGATGACGGCAGCCTTGCTGCTCTTCACCGCCGTCTGCCTTTTCGCCATGCCCTGGTTGATGCCGCTTGTAGCGCCCGGCTTCGCCGATGATCCGAAGCAGTTGGCCCTGGCGATAGAGCTCACACGGATCAGTTTCCCCTACCTGCTGGCCATGGTGCTGGTGGCTCTTTTCTCCGGCGTGCTGAACGCCCTTTACCGCTACGCCGCAGCGGCAGCGTCACCGATCCTGCTCAACCTTTTCTTTATCGGTGCGATCACCCTGGTGCTGCCGCACTTCCGGGACCAGCCAGGGGAAGTCCTCGCTTGGTCGGTAGCCACTGCCGGGTTGGGTCAGCTTCTGCTGCTTGTCTGGGCAGCCAAGCGCGCAGGGATGGAACTGCGCATGCCGCGCCCCCGCCTCACCCCCGGCATTCGTCGGCTGCTGCGCCTGATGCTCCCTGGGGTCCTCTCGGCGGGCGCCATGCAGATCAACCTTCTGGTCGGCACCATGATCGCGACGCTGCAGGCTGGGGCCGTCTCCTACCTCTACTACGCCGACCGCCTTTACCAGCTCCCGCTCGGCATCATCGGGATCGGCATAGGCATCGTGCTGCTGCCAGAACTGTCGAGAAAACTGAGAGCCGGCTTGGATGGTGCCGCCCTGGCCAGCCTCAACCGCGCGCTGGAGTTTTCCCTTCTGCTCACTTTACCGGCCACGGTCGCTCTGCTTGTCGTCCCCTACCCGATCATCAGCGTACTTTTTGAGCGGGGCGCCTTTGACGCCGAGGCGGCACGCTTGACTGCAGCGGCACTCGCCGCCTTTGCTCTCGGCCTGCCCGCCTACGTCTTGGTCAAGGTCCTGCAACCACCCTTCTTCGCACGCCAGGATACGGTCACACCGCTCCGCTTTGCCCTTATCTCGGTCGTCGCCAATCTTCTGCTCAGCCTGCTGCTCTTCTTCACGATCGGCTTCATCGGGATCGCCCTGGCGACCGCGGTTTCCTCCTGGCTTAACGTCAGCCTTTTGGCGCAGCGCCTGCACCAGAGAGGCTTTCTCAAGCTGGACAGCAGGTTACGCCGCAGACTGCCGCGAAGTCTGCTCGCGGCAGTCGTGATGGGTGCGGTCCTGCTGATACTGAGCACGGTTTTGGCCGATCTCTTTGAGGCTGGCGCTTTGCTGCGGATCCTCGCGCTTGCCCTCCTGGTTCTGGCCGGAGGGGGCGTGTATTTCCTGCTGGCCTTCATCTTGCGAGCGGTAGAGCGAGAGGACGTCAGCGCCGCCTTTCGGCGGCGTCCGCGGACAGCCCGGGGTGGCGAAGAAAGTGCGTGACGCCGCGCTTGACCCCGCGAAACCTCTTCGCCACTATCCG
>JAJUFM010000163.1 GCA_029265995.1 Rhodospirillaceae bacterium
CCGCCGGTGTGGAGGAAGACGACCCGCTCGCCCTTCTTGAAGCGCCCCTTGCGGCAGTAGTCGATCAGCCCGGCGGCTGCTTTGCCCGTATAGACAGGGTCGAGCAGAATTGCCTCCAACTCCGCGAACATGCGGATTGCTTCCAGGGTATCGGCGCGGGGCACGCCGTAGCCGGAGCCCACGTAATCGCAGTCGGCCACGACATCCTCGCGGGCTACGACGTTCGGGCAGCCGAGCTTGTCCGCAGTCTTCACCGCCAGGTCGTAGACGTTCTGCTCCTGCTTGTCCTTGGGCGCTCGCACGCCAAAGCCCAGTAGAGGGATCTGTGCGTTCATGGCCTTCAGCCCGGTGATCAGCCCGGCGTGGGTGCCGGCACTGCCGGTTGCCGTCACCAGGTGGTCGATGACCAGCCCCCGGTCATTTGCCTGCGCCAGCAGTTCGAAGGCGCAGTTGACGTAGCCGAGCGCCCCGGTGGGATTCGAGCCACCGCCGGGGATGACGTAGACCTTGCGGCCATCGGCGCGCAGCTGCTCGGCAACGGCCTCCATCTCCGCTTGCATATCGGCGCCGCCGGGGCGCTTCTCCGTGGTAGCGCCGTGCAGATGGTCGAGCAGCACGTTGCCATTCAAGTTGTAGTTCGCATCCTGCGAGCCGGTCCGGTCCTCCAGCAGGATATGGCACTTCATCCCGAGCTTCGCGGCGAAGGCTGCCGTCTGGCGGGCATGGTTGGATTGGGTGGCGCCCTGGGTGATGACCACCTCCGCGCTCTGCTCGAGCGCCTCCGCCATCAGGAACTCAAGCTTGCGGGTCTTGTTGCCGCCCGTCGAGAGGCCGGTGCAGTCATCCCGCTTGATCCATATCTCGGGACCCCCGAGTTCCCTGCTCAGGCGGTCAAGTCGCTCCAGCGGGGTTGGCAGATGTGCCAGGAAGACACGGGGAAAGCGGGAGAGATGCATCGTCGATCCTTTCACTCAGGCGGTGCAGGAAGAGTGCCGCTCCTGAAAAACGAATGCAAATGGAATGACGGGGAGCTTGGGGCACGGCTTGTGAAGAGGGGGCTGCACTCCTACTATATCTGCCTCGAGTACAAGGGGTTTTCATGAGTCCGCAAGCACCCTCCGACGCCGGTAGCGTCCGCGAGGTGCGCCTGGTCGAGGCGCTCTCCGACCGCTATCTCGCCTATGCTCTCTCAACGATCATGGCGCGCTCGCTACCTGACGTGCGCGATGGTCTGAAGCCGGTACATCGCCGGCTGCTCTTCGCCATGCGGCAGCTGCGGCTCGATCCCAACGGACCTTACAAGAAGGCAGCGCGTGTGGTCGGCGACGTGATGGGTAAGTTTCACCCCCACGGCGACCAGTCCATCTATGACGCGCTGGTGCGTCTGGCCCAGGATTTCTCGCTTCGCTACCCGCTGATCGACGGCCAGGGAAACTTCGGCAACATCGATGGCGATAACGCGGCGGCCATGCGCTACACGGAAGCGCGGCTGACGGATATCGCTGCACGACTGCTGGAGGGGATCGACGAGGACACGGTTGATTTCCGCGGGACCTACGATGGAGAGGCGGAAGAGCCCATCGTTTTGCCGGCCGCTTTCCCGAACCTCCTGGCCAATGGGGCGCAGGGGATCGCGGTGGGAATGGCAACCTCGATCCCGCCCCACAACGTGGCGGAGATCGCCAGCGCGCTGATCCAGCTGATCGATCATCCCGAAAGCGAAACGCCGGCGTTGCTTCGGCACATGCCGGGGCCGGACTTTCCCACGGGCGGATTGCTCGTGGAGCCCCGCGATTCCCTCCTGGAAGCCTACAGCAGCGGGCGCGGCTCCTTCCGCCTGCGCGCGCGCTGGGAGGTGGAGACCCTGAAGGGGGGCCAGTACCAGATCGTGGTCACGGAGATTCCCTATCAGGTCGCCAAGTCCCGGCTTGTCGAGCGGATTGCAGATCTGCTGCTGGCCCGCAAGCTGGTGCTTTTGGGCGACGTGCGAGACGAATCCACCGACGAGGTACGGCTGGTCCTGGAGCCCCGGAGCCGCAACGTGGATCCGGAGGTGCTGATGGAATCGCTCTTCCGTCAGACCGATCTGGAGGTCCGCATCCCGCTCAACATGAACGTGGTCGACGGCGACAACACCCCGCGCGTGATGGGCCTCAAGGGCGTGTTGCGTGCTTTTCTCGACCACCGACACGAGGTGTTGCAGCGCCGCACGCGCCACCGTCTGGCCCACATTGCCCGCCGGCTCGAGGTGTTGGCCGGCTACATCATCGCCTTCCTGAACCTGGACGAGGTCATCCGCATCATCCGCGAGGAGGATGAGCCCAAGGCCGAGCTGATGCGTACCTTCGAGCTGACGGACATGCAGGCCGAGGCGATCCTCAACATGCGCCTGCGGTCTCTGCGCAAGCTCGAGGAGATGGAACTGCGACGGGAGCACGAGCGGCTTTCCGAAGAGCAGGCGGATCTTCAGGCCCTGATGGAGGATGAGCCGCGCCGATGGCAGGTCCTGCGACAGGAGATGGAGAAGCTGAAGGCCGACTTTGGCCAGAAGACGCCGCTCGGTCGGCGCCGCACCGAGCTCGCCGACCCTCCTGGCGAGGTGGTGGTGCCGCTGGAAGCTGTCATCGAGCGCGAGCCCATCACCATACTGCTGTCGGAGAAGGGCTGGATCCGGGCGCTCAAGGGGCATCACGACGACGTGTCCGACGCCAAGCACAAGGAAGGCGATCGGGGCCGCTTCGCCTTGAAGGCCCAGACAACCGACAAGCTCCTCCTGTTCGCGACCAACGGCCGCTTTTACACGCTGCCCGCCGACAAGCTTCCAGGCGGCCGCGGTTTCGGGGAGCCGGTGCGCCTCATGGTCGACCTGCCGAACGACCAGGACATCGTAGCCCTGCTGGTCCATACCAGCGGCGAGAAACTGCTGGTCGCCTCCAGTGACGGTCGAGGGTTCGTCGTCGCCGAAGACGAGGTCCTGGCTCAGCGAAAGGGCGGCAAGCAGGTGCTCAGCCCGGGCAAGGGGGCGGAAGCCGCCGTGTGCCGGCGCCTGTCGGCGGAAGATGATCATCTGGCCGTGGTCGGCAACAACCGCAAACTGCTGGTTTTCCCGCTGACCGAAGTGCCGGAGATGGCCCGCGGCCGCGGCGTGATGCTGCAGCGCTACAAGGACGGCGGGCTGTCGGATGTTCGGGGGGTAAAGCTGGCGGAAGGTATCTCCTGGCCGGCCGCAGGCGGCCGTACGCGCACGGAGCCGGACCTGAGTGAATGGCTCGGCAAGCGCGCCAGCGCCGGCCGCATGGCCCCACGCGGCTTCCCGGCGAACAACCGCTTCGGGGGATAGGCGTCTGCGCTTGAGAGCGCAGGCTGCCAGCCTGCAAGCGAGCACGCTACAGCCCCAGGTACGCCTTCTTGATCATCGGGTGGCCTTGCAGCTCCTCGGAAGCGCCGTCGAGGACGTTGCGGCCGTTTTCGAGTACGTAGGTGCGGTCGCTGATGGAGAGGACCTGCTTCACGTTCTGCTCGACCAGCAGGATCGGCAGTCCCGTATCGGCGACCCGGCGGATGGAGGCCATGACGTCCTTTACCAGCAGAGGGGAGAGCCCAAGGCTCGGCTCATCCATGATCAGCATGCTGGGGTCGAGCATCAGGGCGCGTCCGATGGCGACCATCTGCTGCTGGCCGCCCGACAGCTGGCCGGCCATGGCTTGTGCGTTCTTTTTCAGATCCGGGAAGAGGTGGTAGATTTTTTCCAAGCTACTGTCGCGCTTGCTTCGGGCGGCGGGCAGGAAGGCGCCGAGCAGCAGGTTCTCGTGAACCGTCATGTTGGCGAAGAGTTGACGGCCCATGGGGACGTGCGCCAGGCCCCGCTGTGCCATCTGGTGTGGTTTGGCACCGGAGACTTCCTCTCCGTCAAGAAGGATGCGCCCCTTCATCGGGCGGATCATGCCGGAGATGGCGCGCAGCACCGTCGACTTGCCGCTGCCGTTACCGCCGACGAGGCCGACCAGTTCTCCCTGGTCCACGTGTAGCGAAAAATCGAAAACGACCGTCAGGCTGCCGTAGCCGAGGTCCACATGATCGACGCTCAGGATTGGCTGCGACATCAATCGGTCCCCAGGTAGGCTTCGATCACCTCTGGATCGCTGGTCACGTCCTGTGGCTTGCCTTCGGCGATTTTCCTTCCGCTGGCCAGGACGATCACATGGTCCGACAGTTCGATTATCGCCTCCATGATGTGCTCGACCATCAGGATTGCGAGACCCTCCCGGCTGAGAGTGCGCACCAGTGCGATCATCTCGCGCAGGGCCGGGGGATTGAGGCCGGCCATGACCTCGTCCAGGAAGAGCACCCGTGGTTGGGTTGCCAGCGCCTTGGCCAGTTCCAGTCGGCGACGCCGGGCCAGATTGAGATCGAGGGCCGGTTGATCCGCTCGCTCCGCCAGACCCACGCGCTCCAGCATCTCCCGCGCCAGGCGCTCGGCATCCCTGCGCCGTGGCTTCTTCAGGAAGGCGGCGACGAGCACGTTCTCCAGGACCGTCAGCTCCTCGAAGGGCCGTTCGGTCTGAAAGGTTCGGCCCATGCCGAGTTGCGCGCGGCGGAAGGCCGGAGCGTGGCTGACATCCTCGCCGAAAAAGGTGACCCGGCCGCTCTCGATCGGCACGAAACCGGTGACGGCGTTGAAAAGGGTGGTCTTGCCGGCGCCGTTGGGCCCGATGAGGCCCAGGATTTCAGACGGCTTGAGCGACAGGGAGACGCTGTCCACAGCCACCACGCCGCCGAAGCG
>JAJUFM010000006.1 GCA_029265995.1 Rhodospirillaceae bacterium
CATCCACTAACCGATCGTGGCCTGGATGCCTTCTTGGCCGACTGGGCCAAGACGGGCCAATCCATTCTGGGCGTGAGCGATGACAAGCAAGCATCGCGGACCAGCGCCTGAGGCCGACATCGACCGGGCGGTGGCTGAAGCCGCGAGGCCAACTGCATTGAATGCAGATCTGGTCGCCGGCTATCTGCGCCGTCATCCCGAGTTTCTGGCGGAGCATCCCGACCTGCTGGATGTGCTGATGCCTCCGGCGCGCTCCGATCTGGTGGAAGCCGGTACGGCCGTAGTCGACCTGCAACAGGCCATGGTGATGCGCTGGCGCTCAGAAGCCGAACGCCTGCGCCTGGTTTGTGACGAGTTGATCACTAACGGGCGGATCAACGCTGCCATCCAGGGCCGGATCCATGATGCGGTGCTGGCACTGCTCGCCGCGCGTTCTTTTGAGCATCTCATGGAGACTATTGGCACCGATTTGCCGATGCTCCTGGATCTGGATGCCGTTTACCTCTGTGTCGAACAGGCTGCCGAAGGCATCACGCCGGTGCAGCTGCATGGCGTCCGAAGCCTGGCTCCCCACAGCGTTGCAGAGCTGCTCGGCCCATCCAGAGCTGTATGTCTACGCGGCAATCAGGAAGGCGAAGCAGCCATTTTTGGTCCAGCGGCCGGCGTCGTCGCCTCGGATGCGCTTTTGCGGCTGTCGATCAGCAAGGCAACACCCCCCGCACTCCTGGCGCTCGGCTCGCGTGATCCGACTCATTTTGAGGAAGGTCAGGGAACAGAACTACTTCAGTTCCTGGCGCGCAGTCTAGAGCACATCATACGAGCATGGCTCGAACTGCCAGAGTAATCGGCTTTCAGGCCGACCCCGACCTTCAGCGCCTGATCGAGGGGTGGGTCTCCTGGCTGCGTGACGAGAGGCGCTATTCCAGTCATACCCTGGACGCCTATGTCCGCGATTTGAGTGGTTTCCTCGCCTTCGTCGCGGAGCACCAGGGGGAACAACCCACCAGGCAACTGTTAAGCGCTTTGAAGCTGGGTGATTTCCGCGCTTGGCTGGCGCGAAGGGCCGGTGCTGGCCTCAGCGTCACGTCGACCGCCCGCGCCCTCGCCGCAGTTCGCACCTTCTATCGCTGGGCCGCAAGGCGGGAGTACTTCGAGAATACAGCGTTGAACCTGGTGCGAACCCCCCGGCGACCGCAGGCATTGCCCAAGGCACTCAGTGCAGCCGATGCGGCTGCGGCGCTTCAGGTTGTGGGGTCGCTAGACGAACGGGACTGGGTGGGAAAGCGAGATACTGCAGTTCTGCTGTTGCTCTATGGGTGCGGGCTGCGGATCGGGGAAGCGCTCTCGCTTTCTGCCTCTGATGCTCCCTCACCAGATCAGGAGGTGCTGCTGATCACCGGCAAGGGGCAAAAGCAGCGGCAGGTGCCCTTGCTTCCAGTCGTGATCCAGGGAATAGAGAGCTACATTAAGGCCTGCCCCCACAGTCTCACGCCTGAGGGCCCGTTATTCCGCGCCATCCGGGGCGGCCCGCTCGGACCACGGGCAGTGCAGGCGAGAGTGCAGACTTTGCGTGGCCAACTTGGCCTGCCGGAGACGGCGACTCCCCACGCCTTGAGACATTCCTTTGCGACCCATCTATTGGCCGGTGGTGGAGATCTGAGAGCTATTCAGGAACTGCTTGGACACGCGTCTTTGTCGACGACCCAGCGCTATACAGCGGTCGACGGCGGCCGTCTTGGCGCCGTCTATGCGGCCGCTCATCCACGTGCCCGCTGACGGCAAGGCCGGTTAGCCATTTCGGATAGCGTCGACGATGCAGGCGATCGTCCAGCTACGCCTGAGCCTTTGATTGCGCGACAAGATCGACAAACCGTCGAAACAGGTGGTGACTGTCCTGAGGACCCGGTGAGGATTCCGGATGGTACTGGACCGAGAAAACCGGTCGTCCCTTTAGCCGCAGCCCCTCGTTTGTGCCGTCAAAGAGGCTGACATGGGTGGCTTCCACAGTATCGGGCAGCGATTCGCTCTTGACCACAAAACCGTGGTTTTGGCTGGTGATTTCGACCTTCCCTGTTTCGAGATCCTTTACCGGATGATTTGCGCCGCGGTGACCGAAGGCCATCTTGATCGTCTCTGCGCCCAGGGCGCGGGCCAGGAGTTGGTGTCCCAGGCAGATCCCGAAGATCGGAAGAGTTTTCTCCTCCAGCAGACGCTGGATCATGGGAACGGCATACTCCCCGGTCGCGGCGGGATCGCCGGGACCATTGGCCAGAAAAACCCCATCCGGCTGGTGTCTTAGAATGTCTTCAGCTGGCGTGCTGGCTGGAACTACGGTCAACTCGCAGCCCAGTTGTGCAAGCGAGCGCAAAATGTTGCGTTTCGCACCGAAATCGACGGCAACGATTTTATACTTGGGGTTCTCCAGACGGCCGTAGCCCTCGCCGAGCCGCCATACCGTCTCGTTCCAGCCATAGGTCTGCTGGCAAGACACCTCCTTGGCGAGATCCATTCCCTCCAGGCCTGGCCAGGCTTGGGCCACGCGAAGCAGGGCCTCTTCCTCGATATTTCCGTCGGGTGCATGAATGAGAGCAGCGGTGGTGGCGCCCAGGGTGCGAATGCGTCGGGTAAGTGCGCGTGTGTCGACCCCGGCGATACCTGGCAAATTATGGCTTTTCAGCCAGGCATCCAGGCTCTGCACCGCGCGCCAGTTTGCCGGATCCGTGATGGGGGCACGAAGCACAACGCCCCGGGCAGCGAGTGTCGACGTCTCGATGTCTTCGTAATTCACGCCGACATTGCCGATGTGAGGAAAGGTAAAGGTTATGATCTGGCCCGCATAGGAGGGGTCACTAATGATCTCCTGATACCCGGTCATCGAGGTGTTGAAGCAAACCTCGCCCACCTGTTGCCGAGCGGCACCTAATCCCTGGCCTCGAAAAATCGTGCCATCTGAAAGAACCAAGGCGGCCGTAGGAACCGTAGACACGGAAAAACCGTCCCCCGACGCGTGGTTCGGGGAAGCAAAGACAGAGCTGTCGGCCATTCTAAATACCTTCTCGCGGAGATGCGCGTGGGGCCGCTTCCAGTTGCGCGCCCGGGGACCTAACTATATAGGGCGGTCTACCCGGGGGCCCAAGCGGCCGCCGAAGATCTATGAGATGGCAACGAACGGGTCAAGCAATCGCGTACGGCGGATTTTGAAGCCGTGAGTGATCCGAGCAGACTTTAGCATGTATGATGAAGTTTCTAGTGTCTGGGGAAGACGCCAGGCGATTCCGGCCTTTGTTGCGACCGTTAGCAAGCCACTCATGCGAAGTGGGCCTATCACAAAGAAGGGGGCATAGATGCTGCGCAGTCAATTCAACGACAGCTTGAAAGCAGCGATGCGGTCAAAGGATCAGCAAGCGCTCGCAACCATCCGCTTGATCCTGGCTGCTCTGAAGGACCGAGACATTCAGGCCAGGGGAAGCGGCAAGGACGAGGGCATCGATGATCAAGAGATCCTCGAGATGCTCCAGAAGATGGTCAAGCAGCGCCGAGAGTCGATCGCGCTTTACGAGAAGGGCAATCGCGAAGATTTGGTAGCGCGGGAGAAGGCCGAGATCGAGGTGATCGAAAGGTTCTTGCCCAAGGCGCTGGATGAAGAGGAAACGCAAAGCGCGATCAATGAGGCCGTTGAAGAGGTGGGCGCCACTTCCATCAAGGAGATGGGGCGCGTGATGGCCCTGCTAAAGGAGCGTTATCCGGGTCGCATGGACTTCGCGAAAGCAAGCCAGCTCGTAAAGCAACGACTGACTACTTGATGGGGGCTTGCCCAAGGGTGGCGAATGGAATGCCTTGATGTTCTTTGACGAGGCTTTCACGCAGCGCTTGCGGGACGCACTTCTCGTTTCGGAGTTGGTGAGCCGACGGGTGCGCTTGGTTCGCCGCGGCCGGGAGTTCACAGGGCTCTGTCCGTTTCATAACGAAAAGACTCCCTCCTTTACGGTCAACGACGACAAGCAGTTCTTTCATTGCTTCGGTTGCGGCGCCCATGGGGATGTCTTTGGTTGGGTTATGCAAACGGAAGGCCTGTCCTACCCGGAGGCGGTAGAACGGCTGGCAGAGCTTGCGGGCATCCCTTTGCCGCGGCCATCCGCGCAAAGCCAAGCCGCGGCGCGTGAACGCGCGGACCTCCACGAAGTCCTTGAACGTGCCTGCCAATGGTTTCAGCAGCGCCTCCTTTCCGAAGAGGGAGCAGCTGCGCGCGCCTATCTGGAAGACCGAGGCGTTACGCAGGAGACCATTCAGCGTTTCCGGCTTGGCTTTGCCCCGGATCGGCGGGGTGTTCTGCAACGGGCGTTGGCCCAAGGGGGAGTGAGCGACGACCAACTGGTGGCGGCAGGCCTGGTCAAACGTGCTGATTCAGGCGATCTGCGGGATTACTTCTTCGGACGCATTATCTTTCCCATCACCGATCGGCAGGGTCGTGTGATCGCCTTCGGCGGCCGCTCCATGGACCCTTCGGCGCGCGCGAAATACCTGAACTCCCCAGAGACTTCTCTCTTCGACAAGGGCCGGACTCTCTACAACCTGCATCAAGCTCGTCGGGCCGCTCATGATGGTGCGGAACTGCTGGTTGTAGAGGGCTATATGGATGTCATTGCCCTTGCTCAGGCGGGGTTTTCCGCCGCGGTCGCACCCTTGGGTACCGCCTTGACGGAAGAGCAGATCGTTGAGCTTTGGCGGCTTACGCCGGAGCCGTTGCTCTGCCTCGATGGTGATAGTGCCGGCCAGCGAGCGGCAAGTCGGGCCGCGCAGAGGGCTCTTCCTCTGCTGAAGCCTGGCTGTAGTCTCCGCTTTGTGACGCTGCCGAGCGGCACCGATCCTGATACCTTGATCCAGCAGGGCGGGGTAGCCCTCCTGCGATCGCTCATCGAGAGCGCTCGGCTCCTGGAAGCGGTCGTTTGGGAGGAACTTCTCGCTACTCATCGCTTGGATAGCCCAGAGCGCCAGGCAGCTCTGAGGCAGGCCGTCCTGGCCACTGCTGCGAAGATTGAAGATAAGGGCGTGCAGGCTGCCTATCGGAGTGCACTACTGGATCGCTATTTTAATCTCCTGCGGCAACGTCGTTCCAGGCGGGGAGGGGCAGAACGAGGAGAGAGAGGTAGAAGCGCATCCCGGCAACTAGGAGGTTCCCCTATACCTCGGCCGGCAGTAGGCGGACTGCGCCGCCTCCCTGCGCAGATACTACTAGCATTTTCAATTACCTATCCTTACCTAGCAGTTGCTCACCTTGAAGGACTGGCATTGCAGGCGCTGAAGGACCGCGAACTCGAGGCACTGCGCCGGGCATTAGTAGATTTGCTGGCAGAGGACCCAGACCTTGACAGCCGAAGCCTTGAGTGCCACCTACGCGACCAGGGTTTTTCAGATGTTTTAGATCGTCTGCTTGGGCCGGCGACGAATATTCATGAACCGATGTTAAGGGCCGACGCTATCCCAGATGAAATTGACAGGCGTTTCGCCTATTGGCTGGAACGCGTCGCGGCCCTCGGAGACCCCGGAGAACAAGGGGTCGCGTTGTGACCGGGAATTCAGAGAGGTGCTGCGGGAAAAGAATGTAACGCGGCTACGCATATGGCGTAGCCATCGTTATTCATTCTCGCTGAAATTTGGAAAGCACCAGCTAGCTAGGTGATGTTGGGGGCTTATCGGGTGGTGTCGCGCTCTGTGCGACTGGGCAGCTCGATCTAGTACGAGGACAGAATGGCAAGCAAGGCGACAGAGAATACGGAAGAGACCGAGGTTCGCGATGAGACCCCTGAAGGGGCTCTAGGCGACAAGACCCAGGCGGCCGTCAAGCGGATGATGGCCCGCGCCAAGGAGCGCGGCTATGTCACCTATGATGAGTTGAACCAGGTCCTTCCCACCGATCAGGTGTCCTCGGAGCAGATCGAAGACGTGATGGCCACTCTTTCCGAGATGGGCATCAGCGTCATTGAAAGCGAAGAGGCCGAGGAAGGCGCCGCCCCTGCAGCCGCGGCGGAGGAGGAAGAGGAAGAAGAGGAGAGCGCTTCTTCCAGCGGTAACCTCAACGATGATGACGTGGGCCGAACCGACGACCCCGTGCGCATGTACTTGCGCGAAATGGGCTCAGTGGAGCTACTGAGCCGCGAAGGCGAGATTGCGATCGCCAAGCGGATCGAGGCCGGGCGGGAGAAAATGATTGGCGGGCTGTGCGAGAGCCCCCTGACCATTCGCGCTCTCCTGCTGTGGCGCGATGCCCTCGAAAAAGGTGAACTGCTCCTCCGTGATATCATCGACCTGGACGCAACCTACGGGGCCGGCCCCGACGCGAACGCCTCCAACGATGACCTCGACGGCGAGAAGGCTGAAGGCGAGGATCAGGAGGGCGCGGAGGAAAAGGACGATGACGATGGGGAGGAGGAGACCAGCCTCTCCCTCTCCGCCATGGAACAACAGCTATTGCCGCAGGTTCTGGAAACCTTCGGGCGGATCGAACAGACCTTTACCAAGCTGTTGAGGCTTCAGGAGAAGCGTCTTGCGGTCCTGCAAAAGGGCGAAGAGCTACCTGCGCGCGTTGAGAAGCAGTACGACGCCTTGCGCCGCGAGCTGGTGCGGGAGATGGAGGACGTACACCTCAACAACGCTCGGATTGAGCAGCTTGTCGAGCAACTCTACGCGCATAACAAGCAGCTGATGAGCCTTGAAGGCAAGTTGCTGCGCCTTGCGGAACGTCACCGCGTTTCTCGCGACAGCTTCCTGCAGAACTACTATGGACAGGAGCTTGATCCCAACTGGATGGCGAATGTCGCCGGTATTGGGAAGTCGTGGGGTAACTTCGTCTCGAAGGATGGCGAAGAAATTGCCAAGATCCGTGCCGAAGTCGCGGAGATTGCGGAGCGTACGGGGCTGCCGATTACGGAATTCCGCCGTATCGTCACGACCGTAAAGAGTGGCGAGCGTGAGGCAACCAAGGCAAAGACCGAGATGGTCGAGGCCAATCTGCGTCTCGTTATCTCGATTGCCAAGAAGTACACCAACCGCGGCTTGCAGTTCCTGGACCTCATTCAGGAAGGCAACATCGGGTTGATGAAAGCCGTCGACAAGTTCGAGTATCGCCGCGGCTACAAGTTCTCGACCTATGCCACCTGGTGGATCCGCCAGGCAATCACCCGCTCGATCGCCGACCAGGCGCGGACGATCCGTATTCCGGTGCACATGATCGAGACCATCAACAAGCTGGTTCGCACGAGCCGGCAAATGATGCACGAGATCGGTCGCGAGCCTACTCCGGAAGAGCTCGCCGAGCGTCTTGTCATGCCTCTCGACAAGGTTCGGAAGGTCCTGAAGATCGCCAAGGAGCCCATTTCTCTCGAAACGCCGATCGGCGACGAAGAGGATAGTCATCTGGGCGATTTCATCGAGGACAAGAACGCGACGATCCCGATCGACGCAGCGATCCAGTCGAACCTACGTGAAACCACGACCAGGGTGCTCGCAAGCCTTACCGCTCGAGAGGAGCGGGTGCTGAGAATGCGTTTTGGCATCGGTATGAATACCGATCACACGCTGGAAGAAGTGGGGCAGCAGTTCTCAGTGACGCGCGAGCGGATCCGGCAGATTGAAGCCAAGGCACTGCGGAAACTGAAGCACCCAAGCCGTAGCCGAAAGCTTCGCTCCTTCCTGGATACCTAGCTGAAAAGGCAGATCGCGTTCGAGAAGAACGCGGTCTGCTACTTGTGCTTTAGGCTCGTAACGCCTCCGCCTCTCCCGATCATCTGATGACGCGCAGCCGCCCCTCCGTGCGCGGCGTGACAGTGCGCTGGCGTTCCAGGTAGCGCACAACAGCCCCACTATCGGTAACGTCTTCAGCTGGATGCGATAGGCGTTTCGCATGAGTCAGCATCTCGAAGCCGTCGCCGCCGCGGCCGATGAAGCTGTTCACAGCTACCCGGTAGAGCCGCGCCGGCTCCAGCTCCTCCCCCTGCACAAGAACCTGGACCAGTCGTTGACCCGGCGGGCGAGCTGGATCGTAAGTCACTTCTATTCCTGAAACCTGAGGAAAGCGGCCGGACATCTGCTCAAGCTCGCCAAGCGCATGCTCGAGGGCTTCCCGAAGGCTTTCGCCATCCAGTTCCAGAAGCTCAACTCGATTGGAGAAGGGTAGCTCAGCGACGACATCAAGATGGGTCAAGTAGGTGCCTGCAGAATAGATCTTTTCTGCGCGCAGGCCGCCCGCGTGTTGTATAGCTACATCTGCCCCGGTTTCGGCGCGCAAGGCGTCTGCGATCAGGTTGCCAAAGGGCGCTTCCTCCGCACGAAGCTTCCATCGTCGAGAGTCGAGCTCCACTTCAGTGAGAGCCAATTTGCGCGACAGCTCTTGCTGAACGAGCGCCGCGTGGTCGCTAACCCTACGTGCCATCTCTACATCAGGTTCAACGCTATCCGTGGGACGGAACTCATAGCTTGCCGACCATTTGACGCCGCCGTCGGCTTCTTCCAGGCGTAGGGTGATGATAGCGACGTGCTCTCCTTGAGCCCCGGCCTCGACCAGAGCACTTCCGTTGGCCGGTGCGAGTAAATGGAGAACATGATCGTGCCCGCCGAGAATAAGATCAGCTGCACCCTGCCGTAGCAGTTCTATATCCGTCTGCCAGTCGCTGTGCGCCAGGGCAATTACCAAATCTGCGCCAGCCTCGCGCAGACGTTCGGCTTCCAGCGGAGCCGCCTCGAGCTCAGGGAGAATGTCCAGGTCGCCAGGGTTTGAGCTATAGAGGGTGTCCGGCGTAACAAGCCCAAAGATGCCGATGGTCCACCCATCAAAAGGAAGCAGTACCCCCGTCTGTACTTCGGCCAGAGGCTCTCCTTGGGGCGTTACAAGATTGCTCGCTAACACTGAAAACTGCGTTTCTGCAAGGCGCTCACGCAGGACATCGAGCCCAAAGTCGAACTCGTGATTGCCAAGAACCATGACGTCTAGAGGTAGGTGGTTGAGCAGGTCGATCATGTGCCTCCCCTGGTCCAGGCTACTCATGACCGAGGGGGAGATGGTGTCCCCTCCATGAGTCACCAGCACCGGAGGGATTTCTGACCGCAGCTCCCGCACGATCCTCGCGAGTTTAGCCAGCCCGCCCTTGTTGTCCTGCGCCTCCATACGGTCGAGATCGCTGAAGTGTACAATACGAAGCTCCAAGGGAGGCCGGGTCTCTGCAGCGATGGCAAAGGATCCACCGAGGATGCACGTGAGCAGGAGCAAGATCGGGAGAAGGCGCATTTGCTTGGGGCCGTAAATTGACTTGGGTTGATCTGGCGAGCCGCCAACTCTCACCATACGCGAGAGGTCGAGGAGGGCAACTTCCTAGATAATTGAGCTGTATCAAAGATGTGGCCGCTCATTCCTGTCTTGATAGCAGGATGAACGCAAAGAAACTTCTCAAGCACAGCCGACCTGTACCTCGCTACACCAGCTACCCGACGGCACCCCATTTTCACTCGGGCGTCGATGCGCGACTCTACGGGGCTTGGCTAGGCCAACTGCCCCGGGATGTGCCTCTGTCCCTCTATATTCATATTCCCTTCTGCGACACCCTGTGCTGGTTTTGTGGTTGCCATATGCAGGTGGTGCGAAGCCGCCAGCCAGTGGCCAGCTATGTTGATCTCCTGCTGCAGGAGATACGTCTTTTGAGCGCGACTCTTGGAGAGGGGGCGCGCCCGCTTTCCCACCTTCATTTTGGCGGCGGTTCACCGTGCTTGCTGGCGCCGGAAGACATCGACCGAATTGCTGGCGAGCTTTGGCGCCACTTTCACCCCGCCTCGGATGCAGAAATCGCGGTGGAAATGGATCCGCGGGATCTACAACGGGATGTCGTCCAGGCCTTTGCGCGGTTAGGAGTCACGCGCGCCAGCCTCGGCGTTCAGGACCTAAGTCCTAAAGTACAGATCGCCATCAACCGTTGGCAGCCTTTTGAAGTCGTTGCGCAAGCGGCAGAGACTATTCGGTCCGCTGGCATCGCCCGCTTGAACCTGGATCTGATGTACGGATTGCCTTACCAGACTGAACAGCAGGTGGTATCCACGGCTGAGGCGGTCCTGACGCTTGAGCCTGATCGCCTGGCCCTTTTTGGCTATGCGCATGTACCCCACATGAAGCGCCATCAGCGCCTTATTCCAGAACAGGCGCTGCCGGATGAAGAGGCTCGCTTAGAGCAGGCTGAAGCTGCTGCGCGCACTCTGGTCGAGGCCGGCTATCGACGAATTGGGCTGGACCATTTTGCCCGACCAAACGATCCCTTGGCCGAGGCTTGTGCAAAAGGAGCGCTCCATCGCAACTTCCAGGGCTATACGGTGGATAAAGCGCCAGTCCTGCTGGGACTTGGAGTCTCGGCAATTGGCACCCTTCCTTATGGCTATGTGCAGAACCTCCCAGGCGTGCCGGAGTATCGACAGGCGCTGCAGCAAGGAAAGCTGCCCGTGGCCAGAGGCGTCGAGACGTCAGCAGACGATCGGCGGGACAGGGACATCATCAGCAAGCTAATGTGCGAATTCCGAGTGAACCTTGGCGCCTATGGGGGCGCCGGCAACTTCCGAGAAGCCCGCTCTGCGCTGGCTCCACTCATCGCTGATGGTCTGCTCGATCTCAATAACGACGAACTAGTGATTCTGCCTGCAGGGCGTCCGCTTGTTCGAGTGGTGGCCGCAGCTTTCGACCGCTATTTGCAGGGGAGCGGCGTGCGACATTCCAAGGCAATTTAGCAGGAGGGCTATTCTTCCTGCCGCTCCCGCCGCGGGGGGCGTTCTGGGAGCATTCCCTGCGGTCGAACCAGAAGAATCACCTGCAGGAGAACGCCGATCAGAAGCACTCTGAGCGCGCCTGCTCGCGTAACCAGGTCTTCCGGCAGCCGCGTCACCATGATCTCCGTTACCGACCACACCGCCCAGATCGCGAAGGCCCCCAGCAGGGCGCCGCGATTATTGCCACTACCGCCGGCGATCAGCATGACCCAGACCAGGAAGGTGGCGAAGAGGGGGTTGAAGGCTTCCGGGCTGATGAAGCGGACGAAGTGCGCGTAGAGAGCACCGGCAAGGCCCATGACCACAGCGCCCAGAACAAAGGCTTGCAGGCGAAAAACCAGACTGTTCTTTCCCATCGCCCGGGCTGCAGCTTCATTCTCGCGAATGGCGCGCAAGACACGCCCCCAAGGGGAACGCCAGGCGCGTTCGTTCGCCCAGTAGATCAGAACCACGCAAAAGACGACCAAGGCCAGGAAGAGGAGGGCGTCATACCCAGGGATCCAACCCTGGAACGGTCGCGGGATGCCCGCCATTCCCCGTACGCCCCCTGTCAACCAGCCTTCGTTCTTGAGAACCAGCCGCACGATCTCCGCGATACCGATAGAGGCGATGGCGAGGTAATCAGAGCGCAGGCGCAAGGTGATCAAGCCGATCGCCAGGGCCAGTACGCCGGATAAAAACATGGCCGCCAGGAGACCCACCGGCACGGGGAGAGCGAAACCACCCAAGTGGCCGGAGCTTGCCGCGGTCGTGATGATGGCACTCGTATAGGCGCCCACCGTGAAGAAGGCCGCGACACCTATGTTGAGCATTCCCGCATAGCCCCACTGGACGTTTAGGCCCAATGCGAGCAGTCCGTATATGCCGACGAGGGTCAGAAAGAAGATGCCGTAGGTCAGGAGCCCAGCGAGTTCCATCACACAACACTCCTGCCTGCAAAGAGGCCGGTCGGGCGGAAGATGAGCATGATGACCAGGATCGCGAAAGCGACAGCCGGTTTGTAAGCCGGCGAGATCACGTAGGCTGAAGCTTCCTGAGCGATACCGATTACAAGGCCGCCTACGATTGCGCCATAGGGCTTGCCGATGCCGCCGAGGATAACCGCTGCGAAAATCGGGAGAAGCAGTGTCCACCCCATTTCCGGATGCAAGCGAGTATCCAAACCGAGGAAGACTCCGGCCGCTCCGGCGAGACCTCCGCCGAGGATCCAGGTCCAGAGGATCACGCGTTCGGTGTCTATGCCGGACAAGCGGGCGAGGTTTGGGTTGTCGGCCATCGCGCGCATCGCCTTGCCCATCTTCGTCCTCTGCAGGAAAAGATGGACGGCGACCACAAGGGCCACACAGCAAAGCAGAATGGTTACCTGATCCGGGCGGATGCGGAGACCGGCAAAGCGATAAGGCATCTGGATGCCGGTCTGGTAGGTGATCGTGTCTGGCCCCCAGATCATTTGAACGAGCGCCCGCAGGATTAGGGCTACGCCAAAAGAAGAGATCAGCAATATGACCGTTTGACGGCCTCGGAACCATCGATAGAGGGAGCGGTCGATGACCACGGCCAATCCTGCCGCCGCGATCATGGCGATGGGGAGGGCGATCCACAGGGGCCAAGAAAGGGTCGTAAAGAACACGAGAGCGATATAGGCCCCCACGCTCATCAGGTCGCCATGAGAAAAGTTGGCAAAGCCCAGAATACCGAAGGTCAAGGACACACCGATTGCGCCCAGCGCGATCACGCTCCCAAGCACGACGCCGTAGATCAATAGCTGCAGCAGTTCCATGCCTGTGCCTGCCTCATCCACCCAAAAACATTTCAGCGACTTCGCGGTCGGCCAGCAGTTCTTCGCCGCTACCTTCGTGGCGGTTCGAGCCTTGTGCCATGACGTAGCCGCGATTGGCGATGGCAAGCGCTTGCTTGGCGTTCTGCTCGACCATGAGGATCCCGATTCCGGTGGCGTTCACCTGCTTCACGATCTCAAAAATCTGATCGATGAAAATGGGGGAGAGCCCCGCCGTCGGCTCATCCAGAAGAAGCAGTTTGGGCTCCAGCATCAACGCTCGGCCCATTGCGACCATCTGACGTTGCCCTCCGGAAAGCGTCCCTGCCGCCTGCCGCCTTTTCTCGCGAAGGGGCGGGAAAAGTTCGAAAACGCGTTCCATTGCAGGCCGGATATCGTCGTCGCGCACAAAGGCGCCCATCTCGAGATTTTCCTGGACGCTCAAGGAAGGGAAGACATTGTCCGTTTGTGGCACAAAGCAGATGCCGCGACGTACCACGCGATCAGGCTTCCAGTTGGTAATATCCTGACCATCGAACTGTATGCGTCCAGAGCGCAGACGCAGCAGGCCGAAGACCGCCTTCATGGCAGTAGATTTGCCCGCGCCGTTAGGCCCGACAATGACGACGATTTCCTTCGGATTAACCTGTAGGGAGACCGAGTGCAGGATATCGGCTTCACCGTAACCACCGGTGACATTTTCCATCGACAGAAGGCTCACGCGGCGCCCTCCGTCTCGTGTGCGCCGCTATGTCCGAGGTAGGCCTCAAGGACCCGTTCATCACTTCGGATGGCCTCCATGGAGCCTTCCGTAAGCACCCGGCCCTCCGCCAAAACGATGATGGGGTCGCACAACTGGGCGATCAGATCCATGTCATGCTCGATAATGCAAAAAGTATAGCCGCGCTCTTGATGCAGCTGCTGAATCATCCGTGCCAGCTTGCCCATTAGGGTGCGATTGACGCCGGCCGCCGGCTCGTCCAGCAAGACAAGCTTAGCGTCGGTCATCATCGTTCGCCCCAGCTCTAGAAGCTTCTTCTGTCCGCCGGAAAGGTTGCCGGCCAACTCGTCGGCGACGTGGGTCAATTCCAGGAACTCCAGAACCTCTTCTGCCTTGCGCAGGACTTCACGTTCTTGCCGCCGCACGCCGCCCCAACCTAGCCAGGCATTAAAGAGGGCTTCGCCCTTTTGTTCGGGCGGCACGAGCATGAGGTTTTCGAGAACGGTCATCTTCCCGAATTCATGCGGGATCTGGAAGGTGCGCACGATCCCCAGGTGGAACAGGCGTTCTGGACTGAAGCCGGTGACATCCTGCCCCATGAAGAGGATGCGGCCGCTCGTCGGCTTGATGAAGCCGGCGATCATGTTGAAGACGGTTGTCTTGCCGGCCCCGTTAGGTCCGATCAGGCCAGTGATCTTGCCTTCCTGCAAAGAAAAGGAACAATCCCTGACCGCCTGCAGGCCGCCGAATGATTTGGACAGGTGCTCGACCCGGATCAAGCAGCGCCTCCCCTCGTTTCGTTCGCTACTCTAGAGCAGATTCTTCAGAGCGGGTCATAAAATGTCCCGTTCGGGGCTCTGCTCGATACGTTCAAATTAACGCGGATTCACGCATTCAGTCTGAACGCTACACGTTTCAGAACAATTGCGACCCGCTCTAGCGCGGCTTCCGGTAGGCAACTTAAAGCTGCTTTGCAAGCCCGCTCGTGCGGTAGCACAGGGACTTCTCCCGCTCAAGCAGAGACGGAGACCATCACACCCGAATACGTCTGCAGGGCCTTGGATTGTCCGTTGAGGCGACGCAACCCCGGGGGAGGCAGTTGTTAATTTCTGCCGCGCCGAGCCAGCTCGGCGTCTAGCTGCTGCAAAAGCTGTGCGTCGATGCGGTCGCTACTGGGCAAACCCTGGTCACGCTTGAAGGCTTCGACGGCACTGCGGGTTCGCGGGCCAATAATGCCATCGATGGCGCCAGGATTATAGCCAAGTAGGCTAAGTAACTCCTGAGCCTTTCGCACGTCAGGGTTGGCGCTCACGTTGCGACTGCTGCCGGCGCGAAGATCCGGATTGATGAAGTGCAGATGCAGCTGAAGTTCCTTGTCGATAGTAGACGAGGCAGGTAAGCCCGCTGCGCGGCGGTAGGCACGGGCGGCAGAGCGGGTGCCAGAACCGACGATGCCGTCAACAGCCCCATGGTACCAACCAAGGTTCTTCAAGCGCTCCTGAACATCGACGATATCCGCGCTCTGTGTCAGCTCTATCTCCTGTGCTGCCGCAGGACCCGATAACAGCGGGGATGCGAGGAGGATCCCGGCCAGAGCAAAGAACGCCAGCCCGACAACGCGCAGCATGTTGGTCTCCTTCACGTGTTCAGCTTCAATGAAGTCTTCTATGCCTGCGTGGCAGGAGAAAGGCACCCGATCTCCCAGCGCAGCCAGCGCAACCAAGGGAATGCGTCAGTGCCTCGGTGATCTCACTACTTATTCAGCGGCGTCGGCCTGTTCAGTCCGAAGGTGAGCGCGCTCCCGCTCCCACTCGAACATGTAGTCGCGGGTGAGGGGCAGGGCATCCAATCGCTTGGTCAGTTGAATCTGGAAGACCATCAGGCCTTGGTGGCGGAAGCCCATTTCACAGCCAGCGAGGTACATTTCCCACATACGGCAGAAACGCTCATCGTAGAGCTCCGCCACCTTGTCGCGTTGCGCCTGGAACCGCTCGTACCAATGGCGAAGCGTTTCGGCGTAGTGCAGGCGCAGGATCTCGATGTCGGTCGTGAAGAGGCCGCTTTTCTCGACCGCTGTCGTCACTTCAGACAGGGATGGGACGTCGGCTCCCGGGAAGATGTACTTGCGGATAAAGGGATTGATCGGGGAAGGCTGGTCAAATCGGCCAATGGAGTGGATTACACAGACACCGTCATCAGCCAGCAGATCGCGCAGCTTGCCGAAGAACTCATCATAGTTGGCCTTTCCGACATGCTCGAACATCCCCACGGAAACGATGCGGTCAAAGGGGCCGGTTTCGTTGCGATAATCCTCCAGCTTGAAGCGGCAGCGGTCCTGCAACTGCATGTCGGCCGCTCGCTGCTGGCTCAACTTGTGCTGCTCGACCGACAGGGTGACCCCCGTGACGTCACAGCCTGTTTCCTTGGCGAGATAGAGCCCGAGACCGCCCCAGCCGGAACCGATGTCAAGGGTCTTCAAGCCCGGCCGATCCAGGAGAAGCTTAGAAGCGAGATGCTGCTTCTTATCGTATTGCGCCTGCTCGAGCGACACCTGCGGATGCTTGAAGTAGGCGCAGGAATATTGACGGTCAGGATCGAGGAAGCGGTCATAGAGTGCGCCGGAAAGGTCGTAATGGTGAGCAACGTTCTGGCGCGCCTTGCCGATGGGATTGAACTGCTTCAAACGGCGACCCTGGCGCAGGAGATGATTGACCCCCTGATAGAGAGGCTGCGCTTCCAGAGAAGACCAGTTTCTTGCGATGAGTTCGAGAAACGTCCGGAGGTCGGTCCCCTCTTCGAGAGTCAGTTGCCCCTCCATATAAGCCTCAGGCACCCGAAGTGCCGGATTGAACGCAAGCCTTCGTTCCAGATGCTTGTCGTGCAGCCTGATGGTTGCGGAGGGCTCTCCGCCATCGCCGAATCGGGTCCGCGTTCCATCTGCATGGATCAGCGTCAGGCTGCCCTTCTTGATCATGCGAGAAATAAGACCTGAGAGAAGCATGGCCACGCTCCGGATCTGGCTGCTGAGAAAAAGCGGAAATCTGGAAACAACTTCCCTGCAGTAGTAACGACTTAGCAGAGCAAGCTGCCATGTTTCCCGATCATGCAGGGCAGATCAAGCCCCAGCGGGGGTCGGTTGTGGAACCTTCTTTAGCAACCAAAAAGGGCGGCGTCCGTCCTGGACACCGCCCTTTTTCTAAACTGCAGAAGCAAACAGGCTGAGCGCTAGCTCAGCTTAATCCTCTGCCGCGTCTGTGTCACCTTCAGCTTCCAGTGCATTCTCTTCGGCTTCAGCAGCGGCGGCCGCAGCTTCAGCTTCGGCTTCAGCAGCCTCTTCAGCACGTGCAAGCTCGTCGGCACTAACAAAACGGCCGCTCTCTGCCTGCATCTCCGCCTCGGCCTCAGAGCGCGCGACGTTGACCGTCACATGCACCGACACCTCTGGGTGGAGGCGCAAGCGAATCTCGTGCAGACCCAGCATCTTGATCGGCCGGTCGAGCACTACCTGCGTCCTATTGACGGTGGTACCACTCTCCGTAACGGCCTCGCTGATGTCGCGCGAGCTTACGGACCCGTAGAGCTGCCCCGAGTCGCCCGCCTGGCGAATGATCACGATGGTGGCGCCTTCAAGCTTCTTGGCGACCGCTTCCGCTTCATTTCGGCGCGTCAGGTTCTCGGCTTCGAGCTGCGCCCGCTGCTGCTCAAAAATGGCGAGGTTCTGCTTGTTCGAACGCAGGGCCTTGCCTTGCGGCAGCAGATAGTTGCGGGCAAAGCCCGGCTTGACCTGGACGACGTCGCCCATCTGGCCCAGGTTCTCGATCCGCTCGAGCAGGATCACTTCCATGTTTCGATCCTCCTCGTTACTTGATCACGTAGGGCAGCAGCCCGAGGTAGCGGGCACGCTTGATGGCGCGCGCGAGTTCGCGCTGCTTTTTTGCCGACACGGCCGTGATGCGGCTCGGAACGATCTTGCCGCGCTCGGAAATGAAGCGGCTGAGCAGCTTTACGTCCTTATAGTCGATCTTCGGCGCGTTCGGGCCAGAGAAGGGGCAAGACTTGCGGCGGCGGAAGAAAGGACGGCGCGGTGTGCCGCCCCGGCTGACGATTTCAATGCTCATGGATTAGCCCTCCCTGCGCGGACCGCGGTCACGGCGGGGACCGTCGCCCCGGCCACCACGGCCACGGTCATCGCGTCCGTGCTTGTTCTGCATCATCGCCGAAGGTTCGGGATCGAGCTCAGGCACGCGGATGGTGAGGTAGCGTAAGATGTCTTCGTTATAGCGCATGACCCGCTCCAGCTCGGCAACGGCTGCGGCCGGCGCTTCCAGGCTGAACAGGACATAGTGTCCCTTGCGGTTTTTCTTCATGCGATAGGCGAGGTTCTTCAAACCCCAGTACTCGCGCTTGGCGACCGCGCCACCCTGGTCTTGAACGACCTGAGCGAGTTCGTCGCCGAGCTGCTCGACCTGGCTCGCCGAAATGTCCTGGCGTGCGATAAACACGCTTTCATAAAAGGCCATCGATGTCTCCTTATGGCTCATGACGGGCTGGAGCTTCGGACGTATCCGCTAGCCGATCAGCCCTAGCCGACTCCTTCCTGGTTCAGGCTATCGCCGCGACGCAGTTCGGGAGACGGCAAGGAGTTCGCCTCACCACCAAAATCTTCAGGCGGGAGATCGAAGCCGGGACTATAGCGGCACTCGTCGTTATTGCAAGAACGGCCAAAAGGTCCGCGAAAGGTTTCCGGAATGCCATGTCCGCAGCGTCCCTGCGTCCAGCATGATGCCGCTCTCATTCTCAGGAGATAGTGGCGCGAATGTCCGAGCGGGTAGGGTCTTTTATCTTCATCGTGATGCTTTGCCTTCTGGCCTTTGTTGGGGGCGTATTGTTGGCGGTTACGGAAACGCCGCCTCACCAATTCTTTCGGGATGCATGGCGTGCCGGGACTGCCTTGATTGAGAAGCAGCGCACCGTCTCTGATCTGACGCGCACTGATCTATGGCGGGTCGCGCGCTCAGACGATCAGGGAACGACTGTTCTTGAGGAAGGCGCCGTCGAGCCAGGCTATACCCTTTATACTTCCGGAGAGGGCTCCTCTGCTCGTTTGATCGCCCTGGACGGGGAACTGCTCCATGAATGGAGCATGCCCTACAGCAGCGTCTGGGAGGAGGGGAAGAGTGCCGTCCGGCGCCCACAAAACGATGAGCTAATCTTCTTTCGCAAGGCCTGGGTCTATCCGAATGGGGAGCTCCTCGCGATTTACGAAGCGGCAGGAGATACACCCTATGGATATGGAATGGTGAGGATGGACGCCGACTCGCGCCCCATCTGGAGCTACCTCGAAAACACCCACCATGACTTCGACGTGGCGCCCGATGGTACGATCGTCGCTTTGACGCACTCCTTCGTAGCTAATGGGCCGGAAGCTCTCGACCACCTGGATCGACCTTATCTGGACGACTTTGTTGTTCTTCTCTCGTCAGAGGGTGAGGAGCTGGCCAAGGTTTCGCTGGTTGAGGCGATAGAGCGATCCCGCTTCAAGGCCTTCATTTATGCCATCCCTCACTTTTCTCGCTCAGATCCGCTGCACACCAATGCGGTTCGCTATGTCTCGGCAGAGCAAGCGGCGCTTCTTCCTTTTGCCGAGGAGGGCCAGATCCTGGTGAGCTTCCGCGATATTGGCGTGATCGCCCTGCTTGACGTGGAAGAGGAGGAGATCGTCTGGGCTGTGCGCGGCCCCTGGATGGGGCAGCACCATCCAAGCCTGGTCGAGAACAGCAACCTCCTGCTCTTCGATAACCTCGGGGCCTTTCGAGAAGGGAACGGCTCGCGTGTCCTGGAGGTGGATCCGGTCACCATGGAGATCGTCTGGGAGTACGTGGGTAGTGAAAACAAGCCTTTCGACAGTCCCCTACGAGCTGAGGCCTTTCGTCTGCCGAACGGCAACACCCTGATCACGGAATCTGACGGCGGACGGCTCTTTGAAGTGACCTTGGATGGGGAGATCGTGTGGGAGTTCTACCATCCGGTCCGCATGGAACGGGATGAAGAGACTTTTGTCCCCATCCTTGCCTGGGGCCAGCGGATTGACCCCGATTTCTTGGAGGATGGCTTTCGAACTCGCTTTGAAGGACAGCGGCAAGCCGATGCCGCACTTTATTAGCGAGATACGGCCGGAACGGGGCATCTAGGAAGTGTGGCTGATACGCGCCTAGATGCCCCTTCGCCCCCTCTGCGATCCCGAGTGCCTCGGCTCCGATCCCGCAACCTGGCGACCGTTACCTCATTTCGCGTTTCGCTCCAAAATTCGAAGCCGGCTTTCGACCATCGAGCGCTGTAGATAGCAGCCCTGGAGGTGGCGAGCGCCGGTAGCTGTGAATGCGGTGCGTCCGTGGAGGACACGGCGGTTATCAAAGGCGAGAAGGTCGCCGGCTTGCAAGCGCAGTTGAATGTGGTTGCGCTCGTCGCGCAGCTCCTTCCATAGGCGCTGATAGGCCCGGTAGAAGGTTTCGACCTCTTCGGGTGGCAGAAGCAAGCTGTCTCTTATCCAGTTGTTGAAGCGGATGCCAATGAAGTCGCCTTGAGGGGAAAGCTCAATCAACG
Source organism: Rhodospirillaceae bacterium (assembly GCA_029265995.1). Classification (GTDB taxonomy): domain Bacteria; phylum Pseudomonadota; class Alphaproteobacteria; order Kiloniellales; family DSM-21159; genus Aquibaculum. The sequence continues at coordinate 19,899 of JAJUFM010000006.1, forward strand.
GCGTCTTGAAGCGGATGTCGACTTCCGCGTCCTGGAACCTGAAATCGATGGGAAGGGTCGTCAGTACCTGAAAGTCCTGGGGTGCTTCCTTTCGAAGCCGTTCCGCAATCCACAGACCGTCGGCGAGGGTTGAGTCGCCCCCCTCGGCCTCATTGGCAATGCAGAAGAGCAGCTGAATATCTGGCGGACTGGGATGGTTCGGCAGATCGACGTGCAGCTCGAGGCCTAGGGATGTGTAGGCTGCATTATTAGGATTCGGCTTCGACTGGACATCGAAGATACGGCCGAAGTTTGTCTCGTAAATCGGCGCAATGCTTTCCGCAAAGCGCGCCAATTCCCCGGGGCGGGCCGGCGCGCCGCTTATGAGCGCGACGCCATGCTGTAGTAACGCTTGGATCCAGTTGCGCAGCGCGTCGCCTCGCTCCTGCACTTCATCGAAATTAAAACGCGGCAAACGCCCAGCCATCGAAGCGTCCCAACCTTCGTGCGGGCCGTTCTGAGCGTGCGCAGGTTCATAGGCCCGGCGTCGCAGCCAAGCTGGGTCGTAGCGGGTTACATGCTCTTCCTGCCCATCCTTTTGCCACCGCAGTTGCAGTGCGCCTTCTGGCTCCAGCAGCACCCGTGGAGCGGCAAGCGGCAGCGACAGGTCGTAAAGCTCGAAGAGGCGTTCGCGTGTGGTAGGATGGCGGCAGGCTGCACAGGCGCAGTGGTCGCGAAGCCAGATCCAGGAAAAGCGGGCCTCATGCCCATCGTCCCACTTGACCCATAGCGTCTCGGTATATGGCCGAATCTCCACAATCCGTTCCCGGCCCGCATAGGGAGCAAGATCACCCATGTCGACCAGAGCTATCGCGCTCATTTTTCCTCCTCCAACTGCTTGAAAGGCCAATAGCCAAGAAGCTCGAGCTTCTATACCTGAGAGCCTGCGCTCGGGCGAATCCCTGTAGGATTGCTTGACACCCGGCAGGCCCGGGGTAACTGTGCCGCCCACATTGAGTAGCCCTATTCTGATACAAATTTGAGGAGTCAGCCACCGGTGCAGCGCGCGCTCGTATTCCCTGGACAAGGCAGTCAGGCAGTCGGCATGGGTCGGGCTCTGGCGGAAGCATTTCCGACAGCGCGTCTGGTTTTTGAAGAGGTGGATGACGCGCTGGGACAGAACCTCGCTAAGCTGATGTTCGAGGGGCCAGAAAGCGACCTGACTCTCACTGAGAATGCCCAACCGGCGCTGATGGCCGTGAGCCTTGCCGTCGTGCGCGTGCTGGAAGAGGAGGGGGGCTTACAGCTGCCTGAGCATGTGGGCTTCGTTGCTGGTCACTCGCTCGGCGAGTATTCTGCGCTTGCCGCTGCACGGAGTCTCGAACTGGCAGATGCGGCCCGCTTGCTGAAACGCCGAGGCGAAGCAATGCAAGCAGCCGTACCCGTGGGCGAGGGCGCCATGGCGGCCCTGCTTGGTCTCGAGCTGGAAGTTGCTCAAGAAGTGGCGGCGGCCGCCTCTGAGAACCCTGAAGGAGACGACGAGGTCTGTGCCGCAGCCAACGATAACGCTCCGGGACAAGTAGTGGTTAGTGGGCATCGAGGTGCGGTGGAGCGTGCGGTCACCTTAGCCGCCGAGCGCGGGGCGCGCCGAGCCATCATGCTTCCCGTTTCGGCTCCCTTCCATTGTTCGTTGATGGCTCCGGCCGCCGACGCAATGTCCGAAGCCCTTGCGACGACGACCCTGGCCCCGCCGACCGTTCCTCTTATCGCCAACGTTACGGCCAGTGCGGTGCAGGAGCCAGAGACGATTCGGCGCCTCCTGGTAGAGCAGGTGACCGGGATGGTGCGCTGGCGCGAAAGCGTACAGGCCATGAAACAAGAGGGTGTAGAGCAATTGGTGGAGGTCGGCGCCGGCAAGGTTCTAAGCGGCCTGACGCGCCGGATCGATAAGGAACTGAAAGGTGTTGCCTTAAATGAACCGGCAGATATCGAAGACTTCCTGAAGTCGCTTTGATAACGAACAGCGCAAGGGAGAAAGGAATGTTCGATCTTTCCGGCAGGGCTGCCCTCGTCACCGGCGCATCGGGCGGGCTCGGAGCCGCCATCGCCCGCTGCCTACATCAAGCGGGCGCCAAGGTCGCCCTCTCAGGCACCCGCGAGGATCCTCTGCGTGCTCTGGCTGAGGAGTTGGGGGAGGGGAGTGTGGTTCTGCCCTGTCGGCTGGACGACGCTGATGCGACGGCGGCACTTCCCGGACAGGCGGAAACCGCCCTTGGCAGCCTGGACATTCTCGTGAACAACGCCGGCCTGACACGTGATCAGCTTGCGATGCGCATGAAGGACGAGGACTGGCAGCAGGTCTTGGACGTGAACCTGACCGCTGCCTTCCGTCTTTCCCGCGCTTCCTTGCGCGGGATGATGAAGCGGCGCTGGGGCCGCATCATCGGCATCACGTCTATTGTCGGCGTGACGGGCAATCCGGGTCAGACAAACTATGCAGCCTCAAAAGCAGGGATGATCGGCTACTCCAAGTCACTGGCCGCGGAAGTAGCCACTAGGGGTATCACGGTGAACTGCGTTGCCCCGGGTTTCATAGAAACAGCCATGACTGAGGTTCTTCCAGACGCGCAAAAGGAGAAGCTCCTTTCAAGCATCCCCGCACAGCGACTTGGGCAGCCGCAGGACATTGCTGCAGCCTGTCTTTATCTTGCGAGCGAGGAGGCCAGCTATGTCACTGGACAGACGCTCCACGTCAACGGTGGTATGGCAATGATCTGACCTTGCGGCCACAGTGGGGAGCCTTAGCGTTGGCAAAGCCTTTTCCACTGTGATAAGGAGCCCGCGCCTGCGCATGGCCGAGGGGGTCGTGGCAGGGCGTCCAATTTGGGCAGCAGCCTTTAGAGACGGACACGAAGTCTCCTACAAGACACACTACGAGTATTCAGCTTGAGGAATGAAAAACGATGAGCGATGTGGCGGAGCGCGTTAAGAAGATCGTGGTCGAGCACCTCGGTGTAGAGGAAGCGAAGGTCACGGAAGACGCGAGCTTCATTGATGACCTTGGCGCCGACAGCCTGGATACCGTCGAGCTGGTCATGGCTTTCGAGGAAGAATTTGGTTGCGAAATTCCCGACGACGCAGCCGAAAAGATCGTGACCGTGAAGGACGCGATCAACTTCATTCAGGAGCACGCCTGATCGGCACGGCGGTAGCGGCTCCCTTGGGCGTCGCAGCCGCCGGCATCAGGAGGCTTTTAAGAATCAAGTGAAGATGAGACGCGTTGTCGTCACAGGCCTGGGGCTGGTCACGCCGGTTGGTACCGGCGTCGATCACGTCTGGCAGCGGTTGCTGGATGGAAAGTCCGGTATCTCGCCCATCACCAAGTTCGACGTGTCGGACTTGCCCTCGAAGATCGGCGGCCAGCCTCCACTCGGCGAACTGAGCGAAGGCGGCTTCAATCCCGCCGACTGGATGGATGCCAAGGATCAGCGGAAGAGCGACCGCTTCATCCTCTACGGCATGGCCGCAGCCCAGCAGGCAATCGAGGACGCGGGTTGGCAGCCCCATGACGAGCAGGCGCTCGAGCGGACTGGCGTTATGATCGGATCCGGCATCGGGGGCCTGGAAACGATTTATGAAGGCGCCATTACCGTCGCGACTCGGGGTCCGCGCAAGCTGTCGCCCTTCTTTATCCCAGCGGTCCTTATCAACCTCGTCTCGGGCCAGGTGTCCATTCGTTACGGATTCAAGGGGCCAAATCACGCTGTCGTCACGGCTTGCTCCACGGGAGCTCATGCGATTGGTGATGCGGCTCGGATGATCATGCTCGACGACGCGGACGTGATGATCGCGGGCGGCGCTGAGGCCGCAATCTCGCGGATCGGCCTTGCTGGCTTCTGCGCAAGCCGAGCCTTGAGCACGAGTTACAACGATGAACCCGAAAAGGCTTCTCGTCCTTGGGACAAGGGCCGCGACGGCTTCGTCATGGGCGAGGGCGCCGGTGTTGTGGTGCTTGAGGAGTATGAGCACGCCAAGCGTCGCGGCGCGCCCATTTACGCTGAAGTTCTCGGCTATGGCCTATCGGGAGACGCGCATCATGTGACGGCGCCTCCGGAAGACGGGAACGGCGCATACCGGGCGATGGAGGCAGCGCTCAAGCGAGCCCGACTGAACCCCTCTGACATCGATTACATCAACGCTCATGGCACCTCGACACCGCTTGGGGACGTGATCGAGCTTGGTGCGGTGAAGCGGCTCTTTGGCAGCTCGATCGATAAGGTCTCCATGTCTTCCACCAAATCGGCCATTGGTCATTTGCTAGGAGCGGCGGGAGCCGTAGAGGCGATTTTCTGCGTTCAAGCGATTCGGCAGGGCGCGATACCGCCGACACTGAACCTGGATGATCCGGATCCGAAAGCCGAAGGCGTAGATCTCGTTCCTCACCAGGCCAAGGAACGCCCCGTGCGCGTTGCGCTGTCCAACTCTTTTGGGTTTGGCGGAACCAACGCCAGCCTTATCCTTTCGGCAGTGGATTGAGTGCGTTGAGGAGGTGATATGGGGCGTTTCCTGCGGGTCGTCCTCAGTCTCCTTTTCGGCCTCGCTCTATTCGCCGCTCTGGCGCTCGTCGCCGCTCAGTTCTACTACGAGCGCGAAGGGCCGCTCGAGGTGGGGCAGAATGTTGTCATCCCGCGCGGCAGCAGCATCGGGGCTATTTCTCAACGCTTAGAAGAAGCTGGCGTGATCGAGGATGCCCGCGCGTTCCATGTTGCGGCCCTGGTTACTGGAAAGAACGCGCGCCTTCGGGCTGGAGAATACGCCTTCCCAGCAGGTGTCTCGTTGCGCGAGGCACTGGAGTTGCTGGAAAGCGGCAAGACGGTCATTCGGCGCTTTACCGTTCCAGAAGGACGAACTGCGGCTGATGTCGTGGGCCTGCTAATGGAGACCGAAGAACTATCGGGTGAGATTCCTTCACTGCCCGAGGAAGGCAGCCTGTTGCCAGAAACCTACCACTATTCCTGGGGAGACGATCGCAATCAGCTTCTGGAACGGATGCAGCGTTCCATGGCGGCGGTTCTTGAGGAACTCTGGGAAGCACGGGCAGACGGTCTTCCTTTGGAGACACCGGAAGAAGCCGTTACTCTGGCATCGATCGTAGAGAAGGAAACCGGGGTTGCGGAGGAGCGCCCGATCGTGGCGAGCGTTTTCATCAATCGCCTTAAGCAGGGAATGCGACTGCAGTCAGATCCGACGGTGGTTTATGCCATCACTAAGGGCGAACAGCCTCTTGGCCGGGCACTCACCCGCGCAGACTGGCAGGTAGAGGATCCCTATAATACCTACCAGAATGATGGCTTGCCCCCTGGCCCCATTGCCAATCCTGGCCGGGCCTCTCTAGAGGCGGTGCTTGATCCGGTGGAAAGCGACTACTTTTATTTTGTTGCGGATGGTAGCGGGGGCCACGCTTTTGCCCGTACATTGGATGAGCACAATCGCAACGTAGCCAACTGGCGGCGCATTCGCGACGGTCAGCAGGACCGCAACTAAATCACAGCTCACTAGCAGGGTTGGTATAGCAGCCCATGCTGGCGGGCAGCGCGTTGAATGTGCGAGGGGGTGCCTGGTGCGGCGCAGAGAATTACTCACAGGCATGCTGTTCACTCTGCTGCTTTCCCGATCAGCAGCGGCACAAGGCGTGGTTCCGCCGCTAGCGCCACCAAAACCCTATCGTGAAGCAAAGGGCGAGGGCCCTGTCATCGTTATCGACCCCGGCCACGGGGGGCGAGACCCTGGTGCCATCGGTCGTGCCGGAACGCGCGAGAAGGATGTTACTCTGGCAACCTGTTTGGCCATACGGGATGCTTTAAGAGGACAGGGATGCCGGGTGATCCTGACGCGCGAAGCTGATCACTCCCTCTCTCTTGCGGACCGAGTCGACATCGCTCACCAGCACAAGGCGGATCTCTTCGTCTCTATTCATGCCGATGCCGCGCCCAATGTGCGCGCTCGCGGCTTGTCAGCCTACACCCTGTCAAAAGAGGCTTCGGATTCCTTAGCGAAGGCCATTGCTGAGCAAGAGAATGCAGTCGACGAGCTGTACGGCATGGATTTGACGGGCACGGATCAGTTGACGGCCTCGATCCTGCTGGACCTTGCCCTACGCATCGCCCGCGAAGACAGTCGGCGCGCGCAGCAGCAGATCGTTCAGGGGGTGGGGCGCGACTGGACCCTTCTCGAGAATCCTCAGCGCGCGGCCAATTTCGCGGTGCTGCGCTCGGGAGAGATACCTTCGGTCCTCGTTGAAACCGGGTTTCTGTCAAACCCGGAGGATGAACGACTACTGGCGGATCCAGCCGGCCGGGGGCAGGTCGCAACGGCACTGGCACGGGAAATTTTTTCCATCAGCCAGACCTTTTGGCGCGAAAGAACCGGCCGCGCTTAAAGTCGTTGTCTCTATGGCCGACGCTAGGCCGTTATTGCAGGGGCGGCCCTTCCTCCTCCTCCTCTCCTGGGCTAGTCTCGCGCAAACCTGTGAACTCGAAAACGATTAGCAATAACGAGAGGGGGATCCTATGAGGACCAAGTTGCTTGCGTCGGCCGCCCTGGCCGTGGGAGTGGGGGCCATGCTGGCGGCCGCGACCGTGAACCCGGCCGCGGCGCAGACCCGCCTCACCCTTAAGTCGGCTGCTTCCACCTCATCCTATTACGTGATGATGGTGCAGCTGGCCGAGTTGGTGCGTGAAGCGAGTGAAGGGCAGATCCAGCCGACAGTGGAGGAAAGCCAAGGTTCGGTGCAGAACGTGAAGGAAGCCGGACGACGTCCCGGTGCCTTTCTCTTCACCTCGCCTCCCAGCCTTGTTGGCGCCGCACAGAACGCCAGCGGGCCCTTCGAAGGCGATGATTCTTCCATCTACGATCCAATCCGCACGCTTTTCGTCATGCCCTTCGTGACAGTTCATCTTGTCGTAGATGCTGAAAGCGATATCGAGAAGGTGACGGATCTAGCCGGCCATAGCTTCATTGCGGGTGGTACCGGAACCTTTTGTGAGGGACGTACACGAGCCATCTTCGAGGCGTTGGGTATCGTTGATGATGTAGAGATCGTCGACGTTGAGTTGAACAGTGCTCCGAACGCGATCCGCAACAAGCGGGTTTCCGGCTACGCCACCTGCTCGTCTCATCCAGTGCCCGGGCTTGTGGAACTCTCCACCACCGTTCCCGTGCGCATCTTGAGTTTCACCGAAGAGGAGCGGGCCGTCCTGGCGGAAGAGGATCCCTCCACGGGACCGGTTGTCATAGCTGCCGGTACCTATGCCGGTCAGGATGAAGACGTGCACACCGTTGGTCTGCCCGTGGGTGCCTTCGGTACCACCGAGATGGATGAGGACACGGCCTATACCATCGTGAAGTCCTTCTGGGAGCAGCGGGAATCCCTGGCGGAAGAGAATCCCTGGTGGGCCGGCGTGAGCGCCGAGATGCTCGATCAGATGGTGGTCGAGCTGCACCCAGGAGCCCTGCGCTACTACGAGGAAGCCGGAATCGAAATCCCAGACTCGATGAAGTGAGGGGGCGGCGCTCCGCCCTGGCAGCAGACGTCGCTTGCGCAGGGCGGAGCGGCAACCTCTCTTTGAGCGCACGATTTCCCTAGTCGTCCGACTTACATCCTTGCAGTGACCGAGCAGGACCTCGCGGCGGGAAGCGCGCCGCGGCAGCCGAGTGAGCTTGGCCCCTCCCGCGGGTACCTGCTGGCCCTTGGTGCAGCAGCCGCGCTTGGAGGAACTACGCCTTTCGCCCGTCTCGCGTACGACGCCGGCACCTCCCCCTTGACGCTCCTGGCGGTACGCTTCCTCGCCGCCGTCCTGCTATTCGCTGTTCTGCTAGGTGTCTTAAGGCGGTCCTTTCCAGCGATGCGGAAGGACCTGCCGTCCCTCTTGCTTGCCGGAATGGCCCTGACCGGTCTTACGCTAGGCTATCTGCTGTCGATCGCTTACATTCCGGTGAGCCTCGCAGCGCTCCTGCTTTACACCTATCCCCTGATGGTAGCGGCTGTAGCGCCTTTCATTGAAGGACGGCGATTGAGCTCAAGCGAATCGCTGGCGTTCATCGCAGCTTTCACAGGACTGGCAGCAGCTCTGGGACCGGATCTTGCAGAGCTTGATATGCGCGGCGTGGCGCTGGCGCTGTTTGCTGCCGTATCGAACGCAATTCTCCTTTTTTCGGTAAGGCGCCTGACCAGCCGCGGCCATCATCCCTTGTCCATCCTTCTGGTAGGCAATTTGATTGGTCTGATGGTGGTGACTGGCCTGCTGCTCATGGTGGAAACGCCGGTCATTTCGTCAGGGGGCTTTGGTCTGACCATGCTTTCCATCGCCGCCTGCCTCTACCTCGTCGGAGTCGCAGCCAGCGTTATTGCGATTCGCGACATCGGGCCGACCACGACAGCACTGTTCCTGAATCTGGAACCGGTGGTAGCCATTCTGCTGGCAATGCTGCTGCTCGATGAGCAGTTAAGCCTTCTTCAGGCCGGTGGGGTGCTTCTCGTGGTGCTGGCAATCTACCTCCCAAGCCGCCGCGCGCGCAGTCTCTGAGTCTGTCAATAACTATATTCAGTAGGTCGTCTGCTGTAGACCCCATATCTGTAGTGACTGCAGGCGATTTTTGTGGTTCACTCCTCGCTCGCTTGAAACGAGCTCGGACGTCGGCTGTACAAGTAGCCGCTCGCTCGTCCGCCGAACCTTTCAGGTCGGCACACCAGCTAAAACAAGGGGGTCGGAATGAGGATCGAACGGTTTTTCACTGAAGAGGGTCGCGACGTCTATGAGGACGTTCCCTTTCGGACGACCAGCAGTGAAATCCGGAATCCCGACGGCTCCACGGTTTTCTCTGCGGAAGATGTGGAGGTGCCGGCAGAATGGAGCCAGGTGGCGAGCGACATTCTGGCGCAGAAGTATTTTCGTAAGCGCGGGGTCCCCCGCAGCCTGAGGCGCGTAGAGGAGGAAGGCGTCCCGGCCTTCCTGTGGCGCTCGCAGCCAGACGAGAAGGCGCTTGCCAAGCTTCCCCTCGAAGAGCGCATGGGAGGCGAGACAAGCGCGAAGCAGGTATTCGATCGCCTAGCCGGGACCTGGGCCTACTGGGGCTGGAAGGGCGGCTATTTCGACTCGGAGAAGGATGCGGCCGCCTTTTTCGATGAGGTTCGCTTTATGCTCGCAACCCAGGTTGCGGCGCCGAACTCACCTCAGTGGTTCAATACGGGCCTCCACTGGGCTTACGGCATTGATGGCCCGAGCCAGGGCCACCATTACGTCGATTACCGCACTGGTAAGCTGCAACGTTCCGAATCCGCTTACGAGCACCCGCAACCTCACGCCTGCTTCATTCAATCGGTCGATGATGACCTGGTGAATGACAACGGCATCATGGATCTCTGGACGCGGGAAGCTCGCCTCTTCAAGTATGGCTCCGGCACCGGCACCAACTTCTCTCGTATTCGTGGAGAAAAGGAGCCGCTTTCCGGTGGTGGCAAGTCATCCGGTCTCATGTCCTTTCTCAAGATCGGGGATCGGGCGGCGGGCGCCATTAAGTCAGGCGGCACCACGCGACGGGCCGCGAAGATGGTAACTGTCGATCTCGATCATCCGGACATTGAGGATTACATCGACTGGAAGGTGAAGGAGGAGCAGAAGGTTGCCGCGCTAGTCGTAGGCTCCAAGCTCTGTAACCAGCACCTGAATGCAGTCATGGAAGCCTGCCATGCTCAGGAAGGCGAGGACCGTCTGGACCCCAAGGCCAATGCACTTCTGAAGGCAGCCATAAAAGCGGCCCGCAAGGCCTTGATACCTGAGAACTACATTCAGCGCGTCATCCAGCTCGCAGGGCAAGGGTACCGGGGGATCGAGTTTCCCGTCTACGACACCGATTGGGATTCCGAGGCCTATCTGACCGTCAGCGGTCAGAACTCCAATAACTCGGTGCGCGTGTCGAACGACTTCATCCAGGCCGTTCTCAACGACGACGAATGGCACCTGACCTCGCGTGTCGACGGCAAGGTGGTGCGGACCCTGAAGGCGCGAGATCTGTGGGATAAGATCGGCTTTGCAGCCTGGTCGTCTGCGGATCCTGGGGTCCAGTACGACACCACCATAAACGAGTGGCACACCTGTCCGGCGTCCGGGCGCATCAACGCGTCCAACCCCTGTTCGGAGTACATGTTCCTCGACGACACCGCCTGCAACCTGGCGTCCTTGAATCTGATGACCTTCCGCCCCGAGGACGGTCGCTTCGATATTGAGGCCTATCAGCACGCGGTTCGGGTCTGGACGCTGGTGCTCGAGATTTCGGTGATGATGGCGCAGTATCCCTCACCGAAGATCGCCCAGCTCTCCTACGACTTCCGCACTTTGGGGCTCGGCTACGCCAACCTCGGTGGTCTCCTCATGTCCATGGGGCTTTCCTACGACAGCGACGAGGGGAGGGCGCTCTGTGGTGCGCTCACGGCCGTAATGACCGGCACCTCCTACGCAACCTCCGCTGAAATCGCGAAGGAATTGGGCGCCTTCCCAAGCTATGAGCCCAACAAGGCCCACATGCTCCGGGTCATTCGCAACCACCGGCGCGCCGCCCACGGCGAGGAAGCCGGCTATGAGGGGCTGTCGGTCCTGCCGGTTGCACTCGATCATGCCAACTGCCCCGATGAGGCGCTCTCGGCTGCCGCTCGGGCAAGCTGGGATCGCGCCCTGGCACTCGGCAAGAAGCACGGCTTCCGCAATGCTCAGGTAACCGTCATTGCGCCGACTGGTACAATCGGCCTGGTGATGGATTGCGATACCACCGGCATCGAACCCGATTTTGCTCTGGTGAAGTTCAAGAAGCTGGCCGGCGGTGGCTACTTCAAGATCATCAATCGCACCGTACCTGCGGCTCTCTCGCAACTGGGCTACAGCGAGTCCCAGATCGAGGCCATGATTCGCTACGCTGTGGGCCATGGCACCCTCGCGGGTTCACCCGGCATCAACCATGAAAGCTTGAAGGCCAAGGGAATCGCGGGCGCCGCGCTGGAGGCGGTGGAAGCCGCCCTAGCCAGCGCCTTTGACATCCGATTTGCCTTCAACAAGTGGACTTTGGGCGAAGAGTTTTGCCGTGATGTTCTCGGCTTTACCGACGCCCAGCTTGGCGATCTGAATTTCGACATGCTGGCGGAACTCGGCTTCAGCAAGCAGGACATTGAAGCCGCAAACACCTACGTCTGTGGCGCCATGACCCTTGAGGGAGCCCCCCACCTCAAGGAAGAACATCTGCCGATCTTCGACTGCGCCAATCCATGTGGCCGGATCGGCAAACGCTACCTTTCGGTCGAAAGCCACATTCGGATGATGGCGGCGGCGCAGCCCTTCATTTCTGGCGCTATCTCCAAAACCATCAACATGCCCAACAGCTCGAACGTTGAGGAGTGCAAGGACGCCTACCTCCTCTCGTGGAAGCTTGGATTGAAGGCCAACGCTCTCTATCGCGATGGCTCCAAGCTGTCTCAGCCTCTTTCGGCTTCCCTCTTGGAGGATGAGGTTGAAGAGGAGGAAGCGACCGTCGAGAAGATCCTGGAGGCACCACAGGCCGAGCGCGCTGCGATGGTTGCGGAACGCGTGGTGGAACGGGTCGTGGAGCGTCTCGTTCGACGCGAACGGCTGCCGCAGCGTCGCAAAGGCTACACCCAGAAAGCAGTCGTCGGCGGCCACAAGGTCTATCTCAGAACCGGTGAATACGAGGACGGCCGACTGGGCGAGATCTTTGTCGACATGCACAAGGAAGGCGCCGCTTTCCGAAGCATGATGAACAACTTCGCAATCGCCATTTCCATCGGCTTGCAATACGGCGTTCCGCTCGAGGAGTATGTCGAGGCCTATACCTTCACGCGTTTCGAGCCCTCCGGCATGGTCGAGGGTAACGACACCATCAAGATGGCCACCTCGGTCATCGACTATATCTTCAGGGAGCTCGCCATTTCCTATCTCGGGCGGACCGACCTTGCCCATGTATCCCCGGACGATCTGGCCCCGGATACCATGGGCAAGGGGGAAGGGCAGTCGACCGTAGAGCCCGCAATGGCCGATCCGGCAGCCGACGCCGTGCGCAAGACGGTAGAGCGGGTGGCGTCGAGAGGTTTTGTGCGCAACCGCCTGACAGTCTTCTCTGGTGGTGCAGCGGCAGCAGTCGCACGGCAGCCGGAAACCGAGGCGCGCCTGCAAAGCCAAGTCGTCGAAGCGGTGCAAACGGTGCAAACCGCCAGCATCTCGCAGGAGATCAGCTCCAAGGTGGAGCAGTCGCGCATCGCACGAATGAAGGGCTACGAGGGCGATCCCTGCGGCGAGTGCGGCAACTTCACCCTTGTGCGCAATGGCACCTGCATGAAGTGCGATACTTGCGGCGGCACCAGCGGCTGTAGCTGACGGCTATCGCATGAACTGAGGAGGGGGCGGGACTGCTCCGGCTCACCTCCAACCTAAGTGCACGGGCGGCTCGTTCTAACAGATGAGCCGCCCGTCTCCGTCAGCGTTGAAGAGAAGCCGAGGGCAGGGGGCTGATACGGGGATCCGTTTCGCTTTCAGAGCGTGGATGGAGGACGTTAGAAGCTCTTGATCGGTAATTCCCTCACGCCCTCCAAGAAATTTCCTATCCTGTGTTTCCACGGATTTTCTTGGGGCCAAGAATACTCTACCACTCCAGACGCTGGCCGGATCATCACAGTGTAAAGTGTGCCCAACCCTTCACTGTAAGCAGTTCGATATAATGGTAGCTGGTGGAATGCGCTGACGAATGTCGCCAAATCTGGGGTTGTAGCTCTGAGCCGATCCAGGAGGTCTGCACGCTCCGCTGTTTCAGACCAGCTATTTCCTTCTGGCCACTCCAAAGCTAGTTGATGGTTGGTCGTAACCGCTCTCTTCCGCACGACCATCGGCCTATCTGGCGATAAAAAAGCCACTGCGTAGTCGCCACTTCTGTCGAGAAGAACGACATTGCTGACGGTCTGCGCCGGAAGGCGTTCCAGAGTTTTAATGGCTTCTGTAATGGTGGAGCAGGTTTCCAGCGCGTAACGCAGGAGCAACGGTGTCTGAAAACCCTCTCTGCCGTGCGCAAGCCTCCCACCAAAGGTGAGGGCGACCGCCAGACCTTTCGAGTTTAGACCGTCAAGACAGCCAATCCATGCCTCTGAGGTGGCTAGCACATCGTGATCCAGCCACTGGCTATGCAGGATCGTTCCCTCGAAGAACTCAGGCGTGAAGTCGTAGTTGCGAACCAGGATGGGCTCACTGCTCGGCGCGATGGCTACGCTGCACCCGGAAATGATGGGCGGCGTACGAAAGAGGGATAAAGCGCGCTGGGCAATCTCGTCAGAGCTCACCAATCTACACACGCGATCATAGAGAGGTAGGAGCTCCGGCATATGCGCGGCGATCGCGATTCTCGCCTCCTCGACAGTTGGCCGAGAACCTACTCCCTCGCTCAGATACCAATCGCGATAGCGGGGCCACGTTTCAGTGAAGCGGTTTCTCCACTTTTCTGCAGGCAGCGCCTCGGAAACGGCGAAGAACTTCATGATTCCCTCGAACCCGTGGCAGTGTTCTTTCTACCATAACCGGGCATAGATTGAATCCGGCATGGTGCTCCGGAGACCGCTCAACCATCCTTTTTTCAGCGAGGCGCTGCGGCTCGTTGAAGGCGGTCGTTAATGGCGCGGCCCAAACCTTGGTCAGGGATGGGCATGACCGCGATGGTCGTGATGCCGGCGGCGTCAAGCTCCCGAAGAGCTGCAAACAGGCGGGCCGCGGCTTCCTGCAAATCCCCTTCAGGGCTGAGGTTAATTTCCCTCTTGGCGCCGATGAGCGGCTTCGGCCCGAAAGCCAGAAGAGCCTCTTCCGGGCTGACGTGGGTCGCATTGAGCCGTAGGCGACTGTTCGGCGCGTAGTGGCTGCTGAGCATACCGGGGGAGGTGATCGCGGTACTGGCGTCGGGCTGAAGCACTTCCTCGCCCAGTAGCTCGGCCAGTTGCTCTCCGGAAATGCCACCTGGGCGCAGCAGAACCGGCTGTTCTCCCAGGAGTGAGATCACTGTCGATTCCACGCCGACGGGGCAGGGACCGCCATCAAGAATCAGTTCCACCCGACCCTCCAGCTCCTCGACCACGTGCTCTGCGCGGGTGGGACTTACCTTGCCGGAACGATTAGCGCTAGGGGCCGCGACAGGTCGGGCAAGGCGAGCAAGAAGATCACGCGCAGGCTGGGGGGCCGGCACGCGTACGGCAAGGCTGGAGAGGCCCGCCGAGCAGAGCAGCGATACGCGAGATTCAGGCCGTCGCGGCAATACCAGTGTGAGCGCCCCTGGCCAGAATGCCTTTGCCAGGACTTGCGCTCGTGCGTCGAAGTAGACGTCGGGAAGAAGGGCTTCTGTATCCGGGTAGTGGCAAATGAGCGGATTGAAACTGGGGCGGCCCTTGGCCGAGAAGATTCTAGCAACAGCAGAATCGTTGGTCGCATCGGCTCCCAGGCCATAGACGGTCTCGGTGGGGAAGGCTACGAGACCGCCATTGCGCAGGATGGCAACCGCTTCGTCGATGGCCTCGCGATCGAGTTGGAGCACGCGAGTTTGGATCAAATCCTTCATGGCGGGCAGCAGTGTCACTGCCAGCCATGGTCGTCAAGCGCAGGAAAGAACCGCCGTCCTGATACGGGACGGAGCCGCCTCCGGGGAAACGGCTCCGTCTTCGCCTAAATCACTGCTCCTCCAGCGCTTCCTCCCGGGTAGGAAACATCGGAGCACGTCGCCGCACGGGCATTGCGGCGGCGAAAGCGTCACCGGAAACCCGGCCACGTGGCGCTATAATGACTCACCATAAGCCGGCGGTCAATTTCGCAGCGTCAAGTGCGTAGAAGGCGGCCCGTAATTGCCCGGCGAAACACGAACCACTAGATCAAAACTCCAGACAGATCTTTCCAAAGTGCCGACCAGACTCCTCATAGCGAAAGGCATCCGCAATCTCGGTCAGGTTAAAGCTGCGATCGATCACCGGACGCACAGTGGAGGCGTCCAGCGCCCGTATCATCTCAAGCTGATGGCGTCGGCTTCCGACGATCAACCCCTGGAGCCGAGCCTGCTTGGCCATCAAGCGGCCCGTGGGCACTTCACCTGAGCGGCCTGTTAGCACGCCGATTAAAGAGATGTGGCCGCCGACCCGTACAGCAGTGATGGATTGGGACAGGGTTCCTGGGCCACCCACCTCGACCACATGATCAACTCCCCGGCCGCCAGTCCAGTCCCACGCGGTCTGGCCCCAGCTTTCATCCTTCTTGTAGTTGATCGTCAGATCGGCCCCCATCGCCTTGAGCCGCTCGAGCTTCTCGTCAGAAGAGGAAGTCGCGATCACAGTGGCACCCATCATCTTCGCGAACTGGAGAGCGAAGATGGAGACGCCACCGGTCCCCAGGACCATCACCACGTCGCCGGCTTTGATGCCGTCATCCACCACAAGCGCACGCCAGGCAGTAAGACCGGCAGTGGTCAGTGTCGCTGCTTCGGCGTGGCTGAACTCGCGAGGGGCGAGCGTGAACCAGGTTGCCGGACAAACCACGACCTCCCGGGCATAACCATCGATACCGTCGCCAGGCGTAAAAGAGAAATCGCCGATCCTGGGCGGACCTTCGGCCCAGGTCGGGAAGAACACCGATACGACCCTGTCGCCTACGGCAAGCTCGCTTACCCCCGCTCCGACCGCCTCCACCACGCCGGCGCCATCGGACATGGGGATGCGTTGATCCGCAACACGATTCGGGAAGGCCGCAACCTGGTAGTCATGGTAATTCAGCGAACTCGCATGCAGGCGCACTCGAATTTCCCCGGGACCTGGCTCACCTGGGTCCGGAAGATCCACCAGTTGAAGTCGATCGAGCCCGCCGGGTGCATTGACCTTGATAGCCTTCAAAGCAGCTTCTCCCTGTAAAGTTGGTTTATTCTACTGCGCTCACGTGCGAAGCGCCTCTGCCTTCTCACCGATCACTGCGGCGATAATCCTCGGCAAGTCGCGGAAGTCATTGAAATTGGCCAGGTGAGGAATGGCTGTAATAGGCTTCTTTCGATAGCCCTCAGTAAAAAGCAAAAAAGGGAAGCCCGCCCTGTCGGCGGTTTCGCTATCAATCTCGCTATCCCCCACATAGAGCGTGGGCGCGGGGCCTAGCGCAGCGGCGGTCGCAAGAAGCGGGGCAGGATCAGGCTTCTTCACTGGCAGCGTGTCTCCGCCAAAAACGGCTGAGAAATGCTGAGCGACTTCCAACTCTTCAAGAATCGTTCGTGAAATTGCGTGGGGCTTGTTCGTGCATACTGCCAGTCGATGCCCTTCCAGGCATAGGATGTGCAGGCACTCCGCTACGTACGGGTAGAGGCGGGTGAGTGCCGTGGGGGCTGCATTGTAGTGATGCATGAAGCGCGCCAGCAGCTTCTGGTGCCGAAACGCCTCCACCGCGCCAAAACAATGCTCCATCACCCGCTGAATGAGCATCGGCACGCCGTTTCCGATGAAGCGCTGAACGGTAGCCAGATCCAACGGCGCCAAGCCCTCCTCCTCCAGCATTTTGGCAACGGCAGAATGAAGGTCTCGCGCGCTGTCAATCAGGGTCCCGTCCAAGTCAAAAACGACGTTCGCCATAGAATTTCACTTCACTTCAAGGATTAAGAGGTCAGGGCAGAAGCGGTGCGTTGCGGCTGTCTACCCGCAAACTCACGTCGCTTCCGGCGGGATAATCCAGTCCATCGGGCTCGTGAAGCCGGTCAACGATGATCGTTCCATCGGCGGTCTCCACCAGATAGCGGATTTGACTTCCTAAGAATTCGCGATGACGAATGCGGCCGCGGATCAGGCCCTCAGCCGGCTGATCGGTCAAAGCAATATTCTGAGGCCGTAGCACGATGCGTTTGGCCTCAGGTAGTGCACGGGTAATCGGTAGGCGATGGCCACCCTTGGTTAGGAAGGCATCTTCCTGCAGCTGCCCATCAAGAATGTTCGCCGTACCGAGAAAGCCCGCCACGAAAGCATTGGCTGGATGATCATAGAGTTCTTGCGGGGGTCCAACCTGCTGGATAACTCCTCCATCCAGCACCGCCATGCGATCCGCTGTCGTGTTGGCCTCTTCCTGGTCGTGAGTGACGAAGATCGTGGTGAGTTGAAGCTTTCGCTGCAACGAGAGGAGTTCGCGCCGCATTTGAACCCGCAGCGCCGCATCCAGATTGGAAAGTGGCTCGTCCAGTAGGAGAACCTGGGGTTCAATGGCAATGGTGCGGGCAAGAGCAACCCGTTGTTGCTGCCCGCCTGAGAGCTGTGAGGGCATCCGTTCCGCCAGATCGAGCAGCCCGACCAGTTCCAGGGCTGCTTCGACCTTCGTATCTATCTCCCGCTTCGGGAGGCGGCGTTCCTGGAGCCCAAAGGCAACGTTGTCGCGTACCGACATGTGGGGCCAGAGCGCATACGACTGGAACACCATGCCGACGTTCCGTTTCCATGGCGGCAGATCAACGACTTCCCGATCGCCGATGAGGATCCGGCCTTTGGGTCGAGGGCCGAATCCCGCTATAGCGCGCAACAGAGTCGATTTGCCGGAGCCCGAGGGACCAAGAAAAGCAAAGAACTCGCCCGGCTCGATCTCCATGTCGATGCCGGCCAGCACCTTGGTGCGGCCGAAGGAAAGGTAAAGATCCTCTATGCGGATCCCGGCGGTTTCACGTTTCATATTGTTCTCCCGATACGCCGTCTGCGTCATTGGCCGGAAGCCGGGATCACGGTCCGGTCACGCTCGCGTTCGATGATGCGGTGGGACAGGTAGGTGCCTAGCGCCACGATCACGACGGCCAGAATACCCAAGGCAGCGCCGGCGCCGCGACCTGCAGGCGATTGCATGTAAAGATAGATGCCATAGGCCAATGGCGCTTCGCTGGCACGGCTGACGAGCATGATGGTGGCTGAGAGCTCAACGGCCGCTGTCGCGAAACTGGTGACGAAGCCGGCTAAGATGCCCCCGGCCATAAGCGGCACGACGATGCGCCGGATCGTTCGAGACTTGCTCGCGCCCAGGTTCTCTGCTGCCTCTTCCAGCGCCAGGGAAAGCTGCTGGAGCGCCGCCATGCAGGACCGCAGCGCGTAGGGCAGGCGGCGGATCATCAGGGCGATGATGATGATCCCCCACCAGCTCGCCATGGGGCCCATGCCGAAGGGGAGTTGAATCCCGTGGAACATGCGCAAATAGCCGATACCCAGCACCACGCCGGGCACCGCTAGCGCGGCCGTTGCCATGTAGTCCAGCCACTTTCGGCCCGGCAAGCCCGTCCGGATCACGATGTAGGCGATCGCGGAGCCGATCAAGACGTCCAGCACTGCCGCAGAGCCGGCGTAGAGCAGCGTGTTGTAGATGTACTGGGTGGACTCCGTGAATACCGTCTGAAAGTGCTGCAGCGTGAAGCCGTCGGGCAGCGGGCTGAACGACCAGATCGTTCCGAATGCGAGAAGCACCAAGCCGAAGTGCGGCGACAACACCAGCGCTAGGATGAGGAAGATCACAAGGTAAGCTAGGATCTTTTCTCTTCGTGACAGCTGTCGCTTGGAAAGGCCACCGCCTCCCTTCTGTGTAGTGGCGTAGTCCTTGCCCCGCATGAACAGGAAAGACGCCCATAGCGAGAAGACGGAAAAGGCCACCAGGATAAAGGAGATGACATAGCCCATGGGATCATTGATGCCGACGCCGGTAATCCGGAGATAGGCTTGCGGGGCCAGCATCGTGTTGACGTTCAATAGCAGCGGGGTCCCCAGGTCGTCGAAAACCTTAATGAAGACGAGCGCCGCGCCTGCCAGGTAGCCGGGCATTGCCAAGGGAAAGACGATCCGTCTGAAAAGCCGGAGCCCGGAAGCGCCCAGATTTTGCGCCGCTTCTTCCATCGAGCGGTCGATATTGCGAAGCGCGGCTGACAGATTGATGAGAATAAAGGGGAAGTAGTGGATCGACTGCACCAGGATGACGCCATTCAACCCCTCCATGAAGGGGATGCGGAAGCCGAAATACTGGTTCAGGAGCAGGTTCACGGTCCCGTTGCGCCCGAAGAGCAGCGACATGGCAACTGCTCCCACGAAGGGCGGCATGATCAGGGGAATGAAGCCCAGGCTTTGAATGAGAGCCGTCCCTGCGAAGTTGAAGCGGGTGGTGATATAGGCGAGCGGCAGGGCGATGATCGTGGCCACGACCACCGACATGGCGGAAACGTAGAAGGAATTGATGAAACTTTGCTGGAAAAGCGTGGTGTTGAAGAAGTCCTGGAAGTTCTGGAGCGTTAACGTCCCCGACCGAGCATCGAGGAAAGCGACATAGATAACCTGAGCGACAGGCAGCACCAGAAAAGCCATCAGGAGGATGGCGATCAAAATGCCGACGACTGCGGCTCCCGATAGGCGTGGGAAGAGGGTAAAGCGAAGCGCGCGCGAGGATGCGGAATTGGTGGCACTCATAAAAGCCTTCCAGGACTATTGGGCTGGACCAGGCAGAAGCGCGTTTGATCGGAGCGTTGGGAGGGCCCCGATCAAACGCGCGGTTTCAACCTAAATCAAAGGAGCAGAGCAGGATCAGGCCGCCTATCGTTTGGTTTCGAAGCCGCCTGGAACCAACCTGCTCGGGAGGTTCCGCTGCTTGGAGCGGCGGAACCTCTTGCGCTCACTCCTTTGCTGATCGGGATTGCTGCCCTACAGAGAGGCCGCCTGCTCAGCCAACTCCCGCGCGCGACGGTAGTTATCGACGGTAAAGCTATCCCACTCCTGCTCTACCTCTGCCTGGCGACCCACGACTTCCGTATCGGCCGACTTGCGAGCAACCTGGAAAACGTCAGCGTAAGCAGGATCAAGCGATTGCTCCTCAGTGATCGGCAAGGCTTCGATCAAGGCGCGAGCTTCCGCAATCAAGGCGTGGGCTTCTTCGTTGCTGCTGTCCGCATGAGCGGCCTCGGCACGTTGAACTGCAGAGACAGCCTGACGAAGTTCATCGAGACGATAGGTAATCATGACGTCGAAAAGAGAGTTCACAAGGTTGTAGCGCGCGCCCGACTTGTCGACATCAAAGATGATGGCGCCGGGTGCGAAGTCTTCATCGAAGGGATTCGGGAAGCCTTCTGGCGCGTTTGCATAGGCTTCCGGGTTGACCGGGAGGCGCATGATGGCCGGATTCAACAGCACTTCCTGCCCTTGGGGGGAAAGTACGAACTCAACGAAGTCCTTGGCTCCCGCGGGACTGGGCGCGTTCTCAACGATGCCGATGTTGGCGGGCACGATGGCCGTTACGCTCGGATAAACGAGTTCGACAGGAAAACCCGATGCCTTGGAGGCCAGCCCGAAGAAATCGATTACGATACCAAAGCCAGCGCTACCGGAGTTCACCGCGTCGGGCACGCCGAAGCTGCGTTCGGTCACCGTGTTCATGTTGCCCGAGATCCATTTCCACTTGGCCCAGCCATCTTCCCAGCCATCGCCCTGCAGCAGCGTTTCGACGGTCAGGTGCGTGGTGCCAGAGCGCGAAGGGGAGGACATGGCCACATGGCCGTTGTACTCCGCTCCCATGAGATCTTCCCATTCCTGCGCGATTGGGAGTTCGTTCGCATCGACATAGCGCGTGTTGTACATGATGCCGTAGCCGGAGGCAGCAAAGCCGTAATAAAAGCCATCGGGATCGTTGATCGGGTAGGAGCCAATGCTATCGGGAATACCCTCTGCTGCTATATCGACCTTGGCCAACAGGTTCTGAGATTTCAGGACCTCGAAGGCATCAGGCGCGGACGCCCAGAAAATATCCGTTGTGTTGGAGCCCTGCGTTTCCTGGAGGAAGGCAACAGCCGCGTTGGTGTTCCGATTGACGACTTCCAGCTGGTGCTCCGGGTAGGCTTCTTCGAAAGCAGCCTTGAACGGTCCCGTCAGGTCCTGGGGAAAAGAGGTCACTACGGTAACCACGTCGGCCGAGGCCGCAGATAGGGTGATAAGGCTCAGCGCCGTGCCGAGCAGCAGCTTTCTCATGTTTTCCTCCCTCGGGTAATTTTTGCCACAGCCCTCTAAGGGCGTGCAGTATAGATCAGAGCGGATCCAGTCGGGGTCGCAAAACGATCCAGGTCGGATGCATGTAGATGCTATAGTGTGCCTAGCGGGCCGATAAGTTCAAGATATTGTTTTTTAAGCATAAAGTATCACCGCGCGGCCATGGCGCGGGCGGAAGTGAAGGGGGCGCGCCGGGTGCGGGAGTGTCTACTCGCGCTCGAGCAGCAGGTGGCGCGCCTTTTGGAAGATCCGACCGAAATGTCCTGCCTCCGCAACCTCAACTCCTGCGACTAGCGGGACCTGGTGTTCAGCAATGCCAGGCCCGCTGATATGCAACGTGGCAACCTGCTGGCCTGCTGCGATGGGCGCTGGAAGAGGGCTGTCGTAGGTTACCTTCGCCGTCACTTGATCCCTTGCGGCATGGCGGAGTGTAACTAGAACGTCTTCCTCGGCGACGAGAGGAACCCGTTGTTGTGAGCCCAGCCAGACCTCCGCCTCTTCAATCACACTGCCTGCTTCAAAGAGTTTGAAGTTATCGAACTCGCGAAACCCCCACCGCATGAGGCGTTCTGCTTCCTCTGCGCGCTGGCGCTGACTCTCCAGGCCGGTGACCACCAGAATGAGCCGACGGCCATCCTGGACCGCGGAGGCCGTAAGACCGTAACCCGCCTCCTGTGTGTGCCCCGTTTTCAGCCCATCGGCGCCGATATTGCGGTAGAGCAGAGGATTGCGGTTAGGTTGAGTGATGTCGTGCCAGGTGAATTCCCTTTCCGAGTACAAGGGATAAAGTTCAGGAAACTCACGGATCATGCGTTCTGCCAGGTTTGCAAGATCTCGCGCCGACATTACATGACCTTCTGCCGGCCAGCCGGTGGCGTTACGAAACTGGCTGTCTTTTAGGCCAATCTCCTTGGCAAGCGTGTTGAGTTCTCTGGCGAAGGCCTCCTCACTTCCCGCGAGGCCCTCTGCAAGGACGACGCAAGCGTCGTTGCCGGACTGAACGATGACCCCGCGAAGGAGATCCTCTACGCGGATTTCACTGCCCAATTCCACGAACATCTTCGAGCCGCCCATCCGCCAGGCTCTTTCACTGACGGGCAGGTGATCATCGAGAGAAAGGCGCCCTTGTCGAATGCGGTCGAACACCGCGTAGACCGTCATGATCTTGCTCATGGAGGCGGGCGGCATTGCGCGGTCCCCGTTCTTGTCGAGCAAGACGGTCCCGGTCGACATATCTACCAGGTAAGCCTCGCGAGCCGCGGTGTCGATTTGCGCACTCGCAGGGGCGATGATCATCAGCGTCAAAAATGCCGCTGCCAAACCACGAACTACTGCTTTCATCGGCTAGATGCCACTCCGACCTGCTGTCCGGTTACCAAGGGTTTCTCATCTCATACCGGAAGGCTAGGGATCAACGTCAGCTTACTGCACCACCACATGCGAGTTCGTGTAGCCGTCCGATATCAGGCGAGCCAAGAGAACATCGGCTTCGTCGGCGCTTTCAACGGGCCCGATACGCACGCGGTAAAAGCTCTGCCCGGAAATCGCCGTGGGTTCGATTTGCACGTACCCGTGGGGTTGCAAGCGAGACGCCAGCTGGGAGGCGTTCTGATAATCGGTGAAAGCGCCCGCCTGGATGAAAACATTCGTTGCTTGAGGTTGCTCCATGTGAATGAGCCCATCCGGCATGGGGGAGCGGGCATGAACTAGTGCGGGTGCTTTCGGTGCTTCTGCCTGAACCACCGGCGCGGGCTTGGGCTCCGCCTGAGCAACCTGCACACCGTCAGTGGGTAGGCTCGCCGGCGCCGGCGGCAAAACTTCTCCCCGCGCGATGGCGGCTAGCTGGATGCTCTCATCGCGCAGCACTTTGACGCGAACCTTGGCTGTACCCTGACGATCGAAGCCCAGCAGTTGCGCCGCGCGATGGGATACGTCGATGATACGGCTCTTCGAGAAGGGGCCGCGATCGTTGATGCGCAAATCAACCGAGCGACCGTTTTCGAGGTTCGTCACCCGCACCAGGCTCGGCATGGGAAGTGTGGGATGAGCCGCCGTCAGGTCGTTCTGATTGTATCGCTCGCCATTGGCTGTCGGCCGCCCATGGAATCCCGGACCGTACCAGGAAGCAATTCCGGTCTGGTCATAGTCGAGATCCTCTCTTGGATGATACCAGGCACCCGATATCTTGTAAGGCTTTCCAACCTTGTAGCTTCCGACCTGTGCAGGCGTGCTCCCCGATGAGGAGGTTGGTGCGCCTGTTTGTGTCGTAGTGCCGCAAGCTGACAGTACGAAGGCCGCCGCAACGAACGTGATCATCGTGAGGCGGTACCGTGAATGGACCCCTGCCATCCGAGTTGTTCCCCCTTTAGTCAGGCCTCAGTCTAAATCATCGCCCTGCTGCACTCCTGAGTTCAGCGAGCAAACCAGGGTCTGCAAAAGCATCCTGCGGCAGATTTCTGTTCCGCTGAAAATCGCGAATTGCTTTGCGCGTCTGCGGTCCGAGCCGCCCATCTACGCCGCCAACATCATATCCAAGCTTGGCAAGAAGTGATTGCAGCTCGCGGACCTGGCCATTGGACAGGCGCTGATCCTGCTCGGGCGCCGGTGTGGAAAGCCGGGGGCCCCCCGCAATGCGGTCCGCGAGATGACCTACCGCGACCGCATAGAAGATGGAGCGGTTCCAGTTCAGAATGCGCCCATAATTGTGGTGCACCAGAAAGGCTGGCCCGCTATGCCCAGCGGGGAGGATCAAGGCTGCCTGCTGTTCGCTTTCTGGGAGCGGGTAGCCGCTCGCAGACGTAACGCCCAAGGCAGACCATTCCCGCAGAGGCTTCCAGGTCTCCGGAGTTGTTGCGATCGAAGCAAGCGAATGATCAAAACCTGCCGGCAGAAGTACTTCCTGCCCCCAATCCTCTCCAGCGCGCCATCCCACGTTGGAGAGGAAATTGCCGGCAGAGGCGAAAACATCGGCATAACTGCCCCAGATGTCGCGGCGACCGTCGCCATCGGCATCGACCGCATAGGCTGCGAAAGTCGAAGGCATGAACTGCAAATGTCCCATGGCCCCAGCCCAGGAACCTTCCATACGGGTCGGCGTGATGTCTCCGGCTTCTAAGATCTTCAACGCAGTCAGCAACTCACCACGAAAAAAGTCGCTACGGCGATTGTCGTACGCCAAGGTCGCCAAGGCAGCGATGACTGGAAAATTGCCGAAGGTATCGCCGTAGTTGGTTTCCAGGCCCCAGAAGGCCACGAGATAGCGTGGCTGAACTCCGTAGCGTGCTTCCACCTGCTGCAACAGTGGCCGATGCTCCTGCAGCAGTGCTTGCCCCCTGCGAACCCGTTCTTCGGAGATCGCGTTGTTGAAGTATCGCCAAAAGGTCAGCGTGAACTCCGGCTGCCGGCGATCGAGTTCGATAATCCGCTCGATCGGAGCTACATCAGCAAAAGCTCGGTCAAAGGTTTGCTCTGAGATCCCCTCGCGCAAAGCCTCGGCCTTCAATTGTTCACGCCATCGATTGAAGTCGGCTGGCTGTACCGGTGCCTGAGCCGTTTGAGCCTGGGAGGTCGGCGCCGTCGAGGTCTGTTGAGGCGGCTGCTTCACCTCCGCGCTGGCTCCGGCGCAGCCCGCGAGGAGCAGCACACTCAAGAAGCAGGCAAGCGTGGCGGGATAGCGCGGACAGCTGCGATGACGCGTTGCAGTTAAAATTGCCGGAGCATTACCTGTCATAGGTTGCTTTCATGCCATGTTATGCGGAGTCAGCGCAATCCCGCGGTGCCGGTGTGGCGCTGCAGCAGGAAGAGTAGGGGAGGGGAATCAAAAGCACGGCTCGAAGCGGTCCTCGAAGCCGTGCTTGTACAAGACGTCTGCGCTCAGGCAGCTGGGCGCATCTCGATGCCGTGGTTGGTCATCAAGTCAGTGAGTTCGCCCGACTGATACATCTCGCGAACGATATCGCACCCTCCGACGAACTCACCCTTTACGTAAAGTTGCGGGATCGTCGGCCAGTTCGAGAAGTCCTTGATGCCCTGCCGCAAGCCAGGATCTTCCAGCACGTTGATGCCCTTGAACCTGACACCCAGGTGCGTCATGACCTGCACAACGACAGCGGAAAAGCCGCACTGTGGGAACACCGGAGTGCCCTTCATATAGACCACCACATCGTTCTCGCTGATGTCCTGGCGGATGCGTTCGAAAACCGGATTGTCAGTCATCTCGTATTCCTCAACAAGCCGCTGGCTTAGTCTGCCGGTGCGGAGGTCTGCAGCGCCAGTGCGTGCAGTTCGTTGCCCATGCGCCCCTGGAGCGCCGCATACACCAACTGGTGCTGCTGGACGCGTGTCTTTCCCTTAAACACCGGAGACACTACGTAAGCGGCGTAGTGATCTCCATCTCCGCGAAGATCCTCAATGGTCACCTGTGCGTCAGGTATACCTTCCTTGATCAAGCGTTCGATCTCATGCGGGTCCATTGCCATCAGCCGGCGCCCTCCCCTCCTAAGTCTGCAACGGTCGCCTTATGCGACGCCACCACTCATGTAGTTCGGAAACCAGCTCTCATGCGCGTTCCGCAACTCACTCAAGGACATGCTGCCTAGGTTACCCAGCGTCAAGCCGTCGCCACCGCTCTTGCCGATTATGACAGCCGGCACTTCCGCTTCCTTTGCAGCACTTAACAAGCTTTCAGGGTCCTTGACCGCGACAAGATAACGCGCCTGATCTTCGCCAAACAACCATTCGGCAGGTCTTTCCTGCCACTCTTCCGGGAGATGCAGCTCTGCACCAACACCTCCGATCAGAGCCATCTCTGCAAGCGCCACCAGAAGACCGCCATCGGAGAGATCGTGAGCGGCGACAATCTGGCCGTTTGCAATTTGCTGCCGCAGGAACTCGCCGTTGCGCCTTTCGGCGGCGAGATCGACGGGCGGGGGAGGGCCTTCTTCCCGGCCCTCCACGTGGTGCAGATAAAGGGACTGGCCGAGATGCCCCTGCGTTGCACCGATGAGAATAAGAGCAAGGTCACCCTTCTCCAGGCCCGGCGCAGCAAGACGGCTGACGTCTTCCACCAGCCCGATGCCTCCAATAACTGGCGTGGGCAGGATGGCTTGGCCTTCGGTTTCATTGTAGAGCGACACGTTGCCTGAGACGACGGGATAATCGAGCGTCCGGCAAGCCTCGCCCATGCCTTGAACGCAGCCGACAAGCTGCCCCATCACACGCGGCCGCTCCGGGTTACCGAAGTTCAGGTTGTTCGTCACGGCGAGCGGCTTTGCGCCGACCGCGCAAAGGTTTCGCCATGATTCCGCGACGGCCTGCCGGCCTCCTTGAACGGGGTCCGCATAGCAATAGCGCGGAGTACAGTCGGTGGTGGCAGCTAGCCCCCTGCGTCCGTCCGGTAGCCGAATGACCGCAGCGTCAGCGCCTGGACGGAGGATCGTATTGCCCCCGATAAGATGGTCATACTGCTCCCATACCCAGCGCCGGGAGGAGAGATCGGGGCCACCGAGCATGTCCTTCAAGATATCCAGCGGCCTTTCCATGGGCTGGCTGACGTTGATCGGCTCCGCGGCAGGAGTCGGCTCCCACGGTCGATCATACTCAGGGGAGGCGAGCGCAAGAGGGTCAATCGGCAGATCGCCTACGGTCTCACCATGCCAGCGCAGTACCATACGACCGGTCTCGGTCAAGCGTCCAATGATCGCGAAATCGAGATCCCACTTCTCGAAGATGCTACGCGCCAGGTCTTCGCGTCCTGGCTTCAGGACCATGAGCATCCGCTCCTGACTTTCAGACAGCATCAGCTCGTAAGGCGTCATGCCTTCCTCGCGCATGGGCACGAGTTCGAGATCAAGTTCGACCCCGACGCCGCCCTTGGATGCCATTTCGAAGGAGGAGGAAGTCAATCCCGCAGCCCCCATATCCTGGATCGCGACAATGGCGTCGGTGCTCATCAGTTCAAGGCAGGCCTCGATCAGGAGCTTCTCGGTGAAGGGGTCTCCGACCTGGACAGTCGGCCTCTTTTCCTCGCTATCTGCGTCGAACTCCGCGGAGGCCATGGTGGCGCCGTGGATGCCATCACGCCCGGTCTTGGAACCCACGTAAACCACGGGATTGCCGGGGCCAGCAGCGGCGGAATAGAAGATCCGGTCGGTTGGGGCCAAGCCGACGGTCATCGCGTTGACGAGGATGTTGCCATTATAGGCGGGATGAAAATCAACCTCGCCGCCGACCGTAGGAATGCCTACACAGTTGCCATAGCCACCGATGCCCGACACCACACCGGCGACCAGATGGCGGGTTTTGGGGTGATCGGGGCTGCCGAAACGGAGCGCATTCAGGTTCATCGCCGGTCGGGCGCCCATGGTGAAAACATCCCGCAGAATGCCGCCCACACCGGTGGCCGCGCCTTGATAGGGCTCGATAAAGCTGGGGTGGTTGTGGCTTTCGATCTTGAAGACGGCGGCAAGGCCCTCCCCAAGATCAACGACACCCGCGTTCTCGCCCGGGCCCTGAATCACATGGGGGCCTTCCGTAGGCAGTGTCTTGAGCCATTTCTTCGATGATTTGTAGGAGCAGTGCTCTGACCACATCACCGAGAAGATGCCTAGCTCAACGAGATTTGGTTCTCGCCCAAGGATCTCGAGAACTTTCTGATATTCTTCGACCGTCAGCCCATGCTCGGCGATCAGCTCAGGGGTAATTTTGCTCACATTCCTGCTCCCTGGAAAGCTTACGCCAACGACTTGACGATGCCGTCAAAAAGGCCGCAGCCTTCGGTGCTGCCCTGGATCGGGTCAGTGGCATCTTCCGGATGAGGCATCATCCCGAGTATGCGACGGTTCTCGCTCAGGATGCCGGCTATATCATTCAGCGAACCGTTGGGGTTGGCGCGCTCTGCCGCCTCACCTGGCCCGGCCACGTAGCGGAAGGCCACGCGCTCCTCGCCTTCGAGCCGATCGATCGTCCCCTGGTCCGCAAAATAGTTGCCGTCCTGGTGGGCGATCGGGACGCGCAATAGCTGGCCTCTCCCATAAGAGCTCGTGAAGATCGAGTTGTCGGTTTCAGCACGCAAGTGCACGTCGCGACACACAAATCGGAGGTCGGCGTTGCGCAGCAACGCTCCCGGTAGAAGCCCGGCTTCCGTCAGTACCTGAAAGCCATTGCAGATGCCGACCACCGCGACGCCTCGTGCCGCCTGACGCTTCACTTCCTTCATAACGGGTGAAAGTGCCGCCATCGCGCCTGGACGCAAATAATCCCCAAAGGCAAAACCGCCCGGAAGGACGATAAGGTCGAGGTCTGGCAGCTCACTCTCCTTGTGCCAAACAAGAAGCGGCTCCTGACCAGAGGCGCGTTTGAGCGCTGCGATCACGTCATTTTCCCGGTTCGTCCCGGGAAAGCGGATGATTGCCGCGCGCATCAGGCCTCTACCTCAACCTCGAAATTCTCTATCACCTGGTTGGCGAGCAGCTTGCGGCACATTTCCTCGACCTGAGCACGCGCCTTGGAGGGATCCTGCTCGGCGAGTTCCAGCTCGATGAGCTTGCCTTGGCGCACTTCCTTGACGCCAGCAAAGCCCAGGGCTGTCAGCGCATGCTCTATTGCCTTGCCCTGGGGGTCGAGC
Source organism: Rhodospirillaceae bacterium (assembly GCA_029265995.1). Taxonomy (GTDB): domain Bacteria; phylum Pseudomonadota; class Alphaproteobacteria; order Kiloniellales; family DSM-21159; genus Aquibaculum. The sequence continues at coordinate 48,593 of JAJUFM010000006.1, forward strand.
ACACCGTTCTTCAGGGTGATATGCACGCGCGCTTTCATATTGCTCGCTACCTTCGTAGTGGGGCGGGAAAGATCGAGCGCAGACTAGCCTTCGACACCTCGTCATTCAACGACGAGCAGGTGACCCTTGGTCGCAGTTGTGCCAAACGCCAGAACAACGCGAAGCGTTTCACCGGGGTGAATGGGGGACCCCCGTGCCGCCTACTTTCAAGACGGCTTGTCGAAAGCCTCAGAGCTAAAGATCTTCCTCCCTTTCATCAGCGGATTGCCCAGATGTCCCTTTATTCCTCCACGCTGCTCGACCCTCATGTGAAAGCTCCCAGCTGGTGGGAAGAAAGCGCAAGCGTGCATCCGCCTGCCTGTCCGGCGTTGGAAGAAGATGCATTTTGCGATGCTGCTGTAATCGGCGGTGGCTATACAGGCCTGTCGGCCGCCCTGCATCTGCAGCGCGATCATCATCTTTCGGTGCGTGTCCTCGAAGCCGGGCAGCCGGGCTGGGGAGCCTCGGGTCGCAATGGTGGCTTCTGCTGCATCGGGGGGGCAAAGCTTTCCTACCAGGCCATGATCGACCGCTTTGGCCTGGAAGAAACGCAAGGCTTCTTCAAGGTTCAGCAGGAGGCGATCGAGACAGTCGCGGCCATGGCCGAGCAGGGGCTGGTTAATCTTGGTGCGAGTGGGCAGGTAGGCGAGATCTGCCTGGCCCACCGGCCGAGGCGGGCTGCGGGTCTACAGCAGGAAGCGGAGTTTCTCCGGCACACCTTCGGGATCGAGGCGGAGTGGAAGTCGCCAGAGCAGCTTGCCGAGGAAGGGATGAGAAGCAGTCTGCATGGCGGCCTTTTCCTGCCCTTTGGATTTGGTCTTCATCCTCTGACCTATGCCCGCAGTCTCGCCCGAGCAGCACAACAGTGCGGCGCGACACTGCACGGTGACAGCGAAGTGATTGCCTGGTCGCGGGAGGGTAAGCACCACAGGTTACACACCTCCCGCGGCACGCTGCGCGCGAAACGCGTTATCCTGGCGACCAATGGCTACAGCCGGGAAGCTCTCGTACCCGCCCAGGCTGGCCGGCTGCTTCCGGTGCTATCCAACATACTTGTCACTCGGCAATTGTCGGAGGAGGAACTGCAAGCTCAGGGCTGGAGCTCAACAAGACTGGCCTATGACAGCCGAGACCTGCTCCACTACTTCCGGCTTTTGCCCAACGGGCGTTTCCTCTTCGGCGGCCGTGGCGGCGTGAGCGGCACCGCGGCAGACGTGGCGCGTCAAAGAGCTTGGATGGAACGGTGTTTCCGCAGCTTCTTTCCGGCTTGGGGCGAAGTCGGCTTCACGCACTTCTGGAATGGGTTGGCATGCCTGGCCGCCGATCGACTGCCTCATGTGGCAGAGCTTCCCGACACTCCCGGCGCCTTCACGGCCTTCGCCTATCACGGCAACGGTGTGGCGCTAGCAACCTGGGCGGGCCGAGCAGTGGCTGCCTTGGCGGCTGGTAAAGATCCTCAGCTTCCTGCTCCCCTACGCCAGGTCCCGCCGCGCTTCTTCCTGCCCGCCTTGCGGCTGCATTATCTGCGCGCGGCCTACCTCGGTTATCGGCTTCGCGATGAGTACTTCTAGCACTACAGTTGCGCTTACCGATTCGTTCTGATTCCCTGGGCCATCGTGGAACAGGGAGGACGAACCGATGGCGGTGGCGGAATGGGCAGGGACACTGGTCGACTGGAAGGGTTCTCTTGAAGTTTTGAAGGAGCGGCTGGCCCCCGCTTTCGGACGCTCGGAGACACGGAAATCAGCCTCTGCATTCATCGAGGGGTTGCTGTCGCCTGCGGAGCGCAAGACCGGCTGGATGCTGGCTGAGCAGGCAGGGCTTTCTCGACCCTACCGCATCCAGTCTCTGCTTGGGCGCAGCCGCTGGTCGGCTGATTTGCTGCGCGACATAGTGCGAGACTATGTCTGGGAAGCCCTTGGTGATCGCGATGGCGTGCTGGTCGTTGACGATACCGGCTTTGTGAAGAAGGGCGCGCATTCGGTTGGCGTTGCGCGGCAGTACTCCGGGACGGCAGGCCGAATCGAGAACTGCCAGATTGGCGTCTTCCTGTCCTATGCCAGTCGCTTCGGCCAGGCCCTGATCGATCGCCAGCTCTACCTGCCCAAGAGCTGGGCGTTCGACCCTGAGCGGCGGGCAAAGGCAGGCGTGCCGGAAGATCTCGAGTTTGCGACAAAGCCCGCCATGGCGCGTGAGATGGTCGCACGGACCCTCGATGGAGGCGTGTCTTGCGCCTGGGTCTTGGCGGACGCGGCTTACGGCAGCGATCACCGCTTCAGGCGCATGCTTGAAGAGCGTGGGCAAGCCTATGTTCTGGCCATCCGTTCCAACCATACCCTGCGGTTCGTCGACGACTGGACACTGGTACAGAGCGACCCTGCCACTCTCGCCGATGATCTCGAGGCTGACCGGTGGCACTCCCTGGCTGCTGGGGAGGGGGCGAAGGGGCCGCGGCTCTATGACTGGGCCAGAATTCCATTCGGGGAGGCTCGTGAAGACGGCTTCGAGCGTTGGGTTCTGGTGCGCCGAAGCCAGACCGAGCCGACAAAGCTGGCCTACTACTTCGCCTACGCACCCGCTGGCACTTCACTGACGGACCTCGCCGGGGCGGCCGGGCTGCGTTGGACGATCGAGGAGTGCTTCCTGCGGGCAAAAGACGATCTCGGGCTCGACCATTGCGAAGCCCGCTCCTGGCATGGCTGGCACCGTCATGTCAGCCTCGTCATGGCGGCGGCTGCTTTCCTTGCCAGGCTTTCCGCCGACCAACGCCGCGCTGCCTTCAGCAAATGGGACAAAACGAGTCCAAATGCCGCTGCGTGAGCTTCCGGATGGCCGATATGTTCACCACCTCCGAAATCCGCTACCTTATGATCAAGCTACTGTTCACGCCGCCCAGCAGTGCCGCTTTCATATGGACTTGGTCGTGGTGGCGACGACGGCATCAAGCCAATGCCGCTGAATGCCATCGAAGAATGCG
>JAJUFM010000081.1 GCA_029265995.1 Rhodospirillaceae bacterium
CAGGCGGTCGTCAAGAGCCGGAGCCTCGCGGCGCGCGCAGCTTCCTGCACAGCGCCGCTGACTGGTGGATCCTCCCAAACCAGCGTGCGGTGCAGGGCGCCTAGCTCCTGCGCTAGCTCCGCGACCCGCCGAGCCTCCGCCGCCGCTTCCGGGCGCAGCCCGTGGTCCACGGTGAGTGCAACGACCGTGCCCCCTCTCGCGCTCGCCCAACCAGTGGTCAGATATAGAAGCGCGAGGGAATCAGCGCCGCCTGATACCGCGCACGCGAGGAGCGGCTGTGGCTCGAATGGGCCCAGCGCCTCCAGAAGTTGTGAGAACTCTTCTTGTAGAAGCGGGCTGCTCACCTCAGCAGCCGAGGCGCTCTCGCTCCGTTCTGGAACGCTGGAGGATTTGCGCGGGCGCATCGCTATACCGCCGCTCCAACTCCGCCAAAGTGCCGCAGGCATCGTCGCGTCGATCAAGCATGCCAAGAGACATGCCGAGTTTCAGCAGATTATCGGGCGCCTTGCTCGAGTCCGGATAGGTTTGAAAGCCTTCCGCAAACACCCTAGCTGCCGACACATAGTCGCCGCGCACATAATGAGTCTCGCCCAGCCAGTACTTGGCATTGCCCGCCAGGCGGTCCTCGGGATGCTGCGCCAGGAAAGCCTCGAGGGCCGCTTCGGCGTCATCCCAGCGAGCCTGGCGCAAGAGGCCGAACGCATAGTCGTACTGGCTGGCGGCATCCCCGTCCGGTAGCGCTGCCGACGGCAGTGCCGCTTGAGCCCCGTCCGCCGCTTGTGGCCCTGTCGAGGCTTCTGGCCGGGTATCCTGGGCCGGCGATCCCCTCTCACCTCCGTCGGCTGCGCCGACTGGGGCTTCGTTCGCAAAGCTATCGGTCGGCGTTCCCAGCACGCGAGGGCCGCCCTGAGCGGAGGGAGGCTCGCCAGGCGGCTCGTAATAGGCGCTTGGTCGTTCAGTGGGCTGAGCGGCTGGCGCCTCGGTCGCCTGCTCCAGGCGGTTCAGCCGCTCCTCAAGTTGCCGAAGACGATACTCCATTCCTTCGACGCGGCCGGTGAGATCGCGGATGACAGTCTCGAAAGCGGCTATACGGTCGCCCTGGTAATCGCCGGCCTGAGCCAGTTGAAGGGATGGCTGCGCAGCCTGTATGTCCGTGCGGAGCACGCGCAACTCCTCGCCGACCCCCGCGGTCAGGGTAGTTGCCTGACCCTCGATCGGGAGCGTGAGGCAAAGTAGCGCCGCGCCCAGCTTGAGGCCGCGGCCTAGCCGCCATACAGGCTGTGATAGCGAAGCAATCATCCAAGAGCCTCCGGCTGCTCTGTCTGCCCGTTCACTTTGCCATGCCTTGTAGGTGTCGAGCAAACCCAGCAGGGCAAGCACTGAGAAACAGGCTCAAGAAGAAGCGCCGAAGAGCTCGAACCGGTTAGCGATTCGAGCTCTTCTATTAGTTCTCAAACGGCGCCCTTAGCGGACAACGAATACCGCGCGGCGGTTCTGCTGCCAGGCATACTCGTTGGAGCCGAGTACCTCCGGACGCTCCTTGCCGTAGGAGATGCTCGTCACCCTCGAAGCCGGAACGCCAAACGAAACGAGCATGTCGCGGACCGAGTTGGCGCGCCGATCGCCCAGCGCAAGGTTGTATTCACGGGTGCCGCGTTCGTCCGCATGGCCCTCGACAGTGAGCTGGACGTTCTGATGACGGTTCATCCACTGTGCCACCTGCTCGACTGTGCGCCGCTGATCCGGGCGAACGCTGTAGCTGTCCAGGTCGAAGAAGATGCGGTCGCCAATAGTCTGGCGCAGCTCTTCCTGCGTCCCAGGAGCTGCCGAACTGAGGTTGCCCTGCGAGGTGCCGGTTCCGGCCCCTGCCGTCGAGCTACCGTCTGCGTCGGCGCCCTCGCGAGGGGTGGTTGAACAGGCGGCAAGAAGCAGCGCTGCTGCTGCAATCGTCAGAAACTTGAACTTCATTCTTGGGGTCCCCTGATGATCTCCCCGAACGCTTCGGAGGAGACTGGTTTCACGTCGCTTGACGCGCTGCCACGAGCAGCCCTGACCGGCGGACTCCCAGCGCTTAACGCTCGTGTGCGGCGCAGCATAGGCATGCTGGAGTCCTCGATCAAGAGGCACCAGGAAGCGTCTGAAGCGGTGACCATGCCGGGTCGGAAGCGTCCATGGGCGTCGGAAGTTCCCGTTCATTGAAGCCCGTTACATCAACCGAGACGAGACGGCTGCGCACCTGACCGGAGCTGTCTGCAGGCTCCTGTCGGAAGAAGGATAACACACGCCCGTTAGGCGCCCAGGTGGGGCCTTCAACCAGGTAGCCGCGGCTGATCATCCGCTCGCCGGACCCATCGGGCCGCATGACGCCGACATAGAAGTTGCCCTGATGCATGCGGGTGAAGGCAATCAGGTCTCCCCGCGGCGACCAGACCGGGGTGGCGTAGCGTCCCTCGCCGAAGGAGATACGCTGAACGCTCCCCCCCTGGGCGTCCATGACGTAGAGTTGCTGTCCCCCTCCCCGATCGGAGTTGAAGACAATCCGTCGGCCATCCGGTGCGTAGGAAGGCGAAGTGTCGATCGAGGGATGATTTGTGAGCCGCTGGGTGCTGCGGGTTCGCAGGTCGAGCGTGTAGATGTCGGTGTTACCGCCCGCCGCCATGGAAAAGATGACCTGGTTACCGTCCGGGGAAAAGTTGGGCGCGAAAGTCATCCCGGGGAACTCGCCCAGAACTTCGCGCTGGCCCGTGTTCAGGTTGAAGAGATAGACACGCGGCCGATCCCCCTCATACGACATGAAGGTGATTTCCTGGCGTGTGGGAGAGAAACGGGGTGTCAGCACCATGGTGCTGCCGTCGGTCAGATAGCGATGGTTTTCCCCATCCTGGTCCATGATCGCCAAGCGTTTCACCCGGCGATTCTGCGGGCCGCTCTCCGCCACGTAGACAATTCGTGTATCGAAGTAGCCGCCCTCTCCCGTCAGCCGTTCGTAGACTTCATCGGAAATGATGTGGGCGATGCGGCGCCAGTTGGAGGGGGTGGTGGTGTAGGCCAGCCCGACCAGTTGTTCTTCCGCCAGCACGTCCCACAAGCGAAATTCCACCCGCATGCGGCCATCCGCCTGCAGGTCGATACTGCCGCTCACCAGCGCTTCTGCATTAAGCAGACGCCAATCCGCAAAGCGTGGCCCCGCATGCAAGGATGCGGGTTCCTGGATGAATGCACGCGGATCGACCGGTTCGAATAGGCCTGAGCTCCGCAGATTGGCGGTAATGACCCCTGCAATGTCCCGGCCGGCGCTACCTGCCTCTCCATCAAGTGCGTGAAAGTTGGAGATGGCAATGGGCAGAGGCTCTACGAAACCCCGCGTGATATCCACCGTCAGCTGCGCGCGAGCAGACTGGGTGAAGAAGGTGAGGCCCACCAGCAGAAGCGCAAGGAGACCTAATCGGGTCGCTAGGTATTTCTGCATCCTCAGAACATCTCCCTGGGATCGAAGTTCAGGACGAGGTCACGCCAGATGTCGTAATCCTGCGGCGGCAACCGGAGCGGTGCGCAGCGTAGCACGGCCCGTACGGCTGCATCGGCCGCAGAGCGATAGTAGCCGTCACTGGCATAGCGAGTCGGTTCCTGGACGGAAGGTTCCCCAATGACGCTGCCGTCCTGGGCAAGGCGTACACGGATCGGCACGCGCAGGCTCCGAGCCTCCTGAATACCGCCGTCGATGCGCCAACAGCTGGCCACTTGATCGCGAATGAGATCGCCCAGCTCCGCAGCGCGTCGCTGCACAGCGATCGAGGTTCGCGGTGTCGTGTCGGTATCCGCGGGAGTGGGAGCCGCGGCCTGCTGACGCTCCTGCGGCTGAAGCTCCTCTACGTTGCGCAGGATCGAGGCCAGCGGATCGGCTTCCTCTTCGGGTTCCATGGGCTCTTCCTGCTGTGGCGACTGCGGCGCGGGCTCAGGTTCGGGTTCGGATTCCGGCTCGGCCTCAGCCTGCTGAAGCTCGCTCGGCGCACTTTCCGGGCGGCGTCGTGGGACTGGCGGCGCTTCCTGCTCCGGCTCCCTTGCTTCCACTTGTTGTGGTTCAGCCGCAGCCAGTTCCTCCGCCTCCGTCTCTTCAGCGGGTGGCGTAGCTTCCGCCACTTCCGCCTCCGGCGCCTCCACCACCGTACTGTCGGTTTGCTCCACCGTGGCGGCGGGCGCCTCCTGAGGCTGCTGAGCCTCCTGCGGACTGGCCGCCACCTGCGGAACCGGTTCCACCGGTTCTGCCGGCTGAGTGTCGGGAGCGGCTGCTGGAACTGGAGGCGTCGGCTGTGCTTCCGAGGTCGCCTCCGCTGGCTGGCTTTCCGTAGGCTGAGGCGCCTGGGTCGCGCCGGCGGTTTCCGGTTGCTCGGCAGTCACTGTTTCGGCGGGCGTCTCGGACGCGGCTTCTTCCGTTTCTGCTTCCGAGACGGATTCAGATTCCGCTTCCTCAACCGGCTCCGCGTCCGTCCGCGCGACCTGCTCGGCAAGCAGGTCATCTTCCGTCAACATCTCGACGGGAACGGACATCGTCATGGTCTGTTCCCGGGAGAAGCGCGGAATGCCCACCACCAGGACCAAGACAACGAAGAGGTGCAGGAGCACCGATGCCCCCACGGCCTGGCGGCGCGTGCGCCTTTCCTCATCGGTCATGTCGTTGAACCAGGCCATCGACCTCGACCGTTGCTAGCCGTCTTGGTCACGGGGGCGCTCGACGATGAGCGCCACCCTTCCGAAGCCTGCCTGGTTCAGACGGCCCATGACCTGCATTATATCCCCGTAGGAGACACTCTGATCTCCCCTCACGTGGATACGCGCCGAGAAATCGCTTTCCGTAATGGCGGTGAGCCGCGGCACCAGGGCATCGAGGTCGACCGGTGTCTCCTGGATGTAGACTCTGCCGTCCGCGTTGATGCTGACCTCCAGCGGTTCGCCGCTATCGGTCACCGGCCGCGCCGAGACCTGGGGCAGGTCGACCGGCACGCCCACCGTCAACAAGGGCGCGGTGACCATGAAGACAATGAGCAACACCAGCATGACGTCCACGAAGGGCGTCACGTTGATTTCGCTCATGGGCTGATAGCGCCGGCGGCGAAAGCCGCCGTGCCGCTCGCCGCGCCGACTGAGAATCGGGCCGGACATGGTTCAGCGGGCCTCTTCCAGCTGCCGCGACAGGATCGCCGAGAACTCGTTGGCAAAGCCTTCCAGGCGCTGCCCGTAGCGTCCGATGTCGTTATTCAACTTGTTGAAGCCGATGGTGGCCGGGATGGCGGCAACAAGCCCGAGAGCGGTAGCGAAGAGGGCCTCGGCAATCCCTGGGGCCACGACGGCCAGTGAAGTATTGGCGGTCGCTGCAATCGAGGCGAAGGAATTCATTATCCCCCAGACCGTTCCGAAAAGGCCGATGAAGGGTGCTGCTGACCCTACCGACGCCAGGAAGATCATGTGTTTTTCAAGCCGATCCATTTCGCGGCCGATGGTGATCCCCATCACCCGATCGGAACGCTCGCGCAGCGATAGGATGGCTTCCTCATCCACAGCTCGACCACGACGCGTAAAGCGCCGCCACTCCCGCATGGCAGCAGCGAAAACCGCCTCCAAGGGGCCTTGAGGCTCGTCGCCGATCTCGTCGTACACCTGGTCAAGCGGCCGACCCGACCAGAAGGTCTCCTCGAACTGGTCGGCATGCTGCCGCAATCGGCGGAGACGAATCGACTTTTCAATGATGATGGCCCAACTCCAGATCGATGCGACGATTAGGATGAACATCACCAACTTGACAACCAGGTCGGCCTGCAGGAACAGGCCCCAGATCGACAATCCGCCGGCATCACCGGCCAGCTGAGCGGCATCAACCGCGGCCGTCTCCATTCGGACTTACTCCCCCGTTCCGGATTGGCAGAACATTTCAAGTGAATGCCGAACCTCCGGTGGCAGACGCACTGGGCGCCCGGTGGCAAGCATCACCATCGCAACCTGCACCTGGATATCGACGATAAGATGGCCGTCCAAAAGTATGCGCTGATCCACCACGAGACTGGCGGGCCGAAGCTCGGCGAAGCTGCTGTGCACTTCAATTACATCGCCCAATCGAGCCGGGGCCCGGAAGTCCAACGTCGCACGCCGAATGGCAAAGGCCAGCCCCTGCTTATCCTTCAGCTCTCGCTGATCGATCCCCAACAGCCGCACGATCTCCGAACGCCCCCGCTCGGCGTAGCGCAGGTAATTGGCGTGATAAACGACTCCCTGGGCGTCCGTGTCCTCGTAGTAGACACGAACCGGCAGCACATGCTTGTGCCCCTCCAGGCGCCCAGAAGCAGGCGTCATCCAGCACTCCCGTCATCCTCGGGCTCAACGCCCAGCAGATCCAGTTGCTCCATCAGCGCACGTGGCGCCTCCAGCCCCATGTGCGCATAGGCGCTCTGGGTCAAGAGTCGTCCGCGTGGCGTTCTCTGGATGAAGCCCTGCTGCAAGAGGTAGGGCTCGATTACTTCTTCGACGACATCGCGCTGTTCGGAAAGGGCCGCAGCTATGGTCTCTGCACCGACTGGGCCACCACCGTAGTGCTGAGCGATACAGGCAAGATAGCGACGATCCATGGCATCCAGGCCACGTTCGTCCACCTCGAGACGGCGTAGAGCGCGGTCCGCCACTGCCGCATCTACCACTGCATCGCCGTCCACCGCGGCAAAATCGCGTACCCGCCGCAGAAGGCGCGCGGCGACACGCGGAGTCCCCCGGCTGCGCCGAGCCACCTCGGCCGCGCCTTCCGGCGTCATTTCAAGGTTCAACAAGGCCGCGCCGCGGCTGACAATCTGCTGCAGTTCGCTGGGCTCGTAGAACTGCAAGCGCAGGGGGATGCCGAAGCGCTCCCGCAGAGGCCGCGTGATCAGGCCGCTTCGAGTCGTGGCCGCGACCAGTGTGAAGGGTGGAAGATCAATCTTGACCGAGCGAGCGGCGGGGCCCTCACCGATGATGATGTCGAGCTGGAAATCCTCCATGGCCGGATAAAGGATTTCTTCCACAGCCGGGGACAGGCGGTGAATTTCGTCGATGAAAAGCACATCCCGCGGCTGCAGGTTTGTCAGGATCGCGGCCAGATCCCCCGCTCGCGCAATCACAGGTCCTGACGTGGCGCGAAAGCCAACGCCAAGCTCCCGGGCAACAATCTGGGCCAGAGTTGTCTTTCCCAGTCCCGGTGGACCATGAAACAGGACATGATCCAGATGCTCGCCGCGCGCCTTCGCCGCTTCTACGAACACCCGCAGGTTCGCGCGCAACTGTCGCTGCCCGGTAAAGTCGTCAAGGGAGAGTGGGCGAAGACCCTGGTCCAGATCTTCGTCTCCGCGCTTCGGCGTTACGAGGCGCGAGTCGGCCGCTGAATCATCGCTCACCGCGCCAACTCCTTCAGGCCGCTCTTGATCAGCACCTCGACTCCGCAATCGGCACCCAGTTCTGCTGCGACCTTACCGATGGCCGCAAAGGCTTCGCCTCTCCTGTAGCCAAGCGCGACGAGAGCTTCCACCGCGTCATCAGCAAGACCGCCGACGACTCCGGCACCATCGGAAGCCACCGCCGCAGGAGCGCCTGTACTGATGGCAAAGCGACCGGCCTTATCCTTCAGCTCCAGAAGTATGCGCTGGGCGAGTTTGGGCCCGACTCCGGGCGCCTGCGTCAGGACAGCCCTATCCTTGGCCAGAACGGCTTGGGCAATCTCCTGCGGTGCCGCGACAGAGAGAATGGACAGGCTGTTGCGAGCGCCTACACCCTGTACTGTCAGCAAAAGGCGAAACCAGTCCCGCTCCGCACGCTCCAGGAAACCATAAAGGTGAATATGGTCCTCGCGAACATGCGTATCGATCAGCAGGGCGACAGCGGTTCCTGCAGCGGGAAGCTGCCCGAGCGTGCGCCGGGAGGCAAAGACCACGTAGCCCACCCCGCCGACATCGATCAAAAGGTGGTCCTCGGCGACCTCCTCCACGACCCCCTTCAACTTGCCGATCATCGCGTACTTCCTGCCCTTGCCCAGTTGGCAAGGCTGCCGGCGTGATGGGCATGGCAGATGGCAACCGCCAAGGCATCTGCGGCATCGGCCGAAGAGGCCTCACAACCTGGCAGTAAGCGACCCACCATCATCTGCACCTGTTCCTTTCCGGCGTGACCTGTTCCGACAACAGACTTCTTGACGATCATTGGCAGGTATTCGCTGACCGGCAAGCCGGCCGACGCCGGTACCAGAAGTGCCACACCCCGGGCCATTCCCAGCTTCAGCGTGGAGGAGGGGTTACGGTTGGCCAGTGTCTCTTCGACAGCCGCAACCTCAGGCTCAAATTCTGCCAGGACCTGTTCCAAGGCAATTCGAAGCTCCACCAAGCGTTCAGCCAGGCTCAACGAGCCGCTGCTTACGAGCGTCCCATTGGCAATGTGGGTCAGACGGTTTCCGTGCTGCTCGATAATCCCCCAGCCCGTTCGGCGCAGGCCGGGGTCCAACCCGATCACCCGCATGGTCGAACGTCCACAGGTACCTCATCAGCAACTAACCGCCGTCGCACCACGTAGGCCTCCTAAGCCGTCAGACGTTCGAGCACCTCGTCCGAAATCTCGTAATTGGCGGCCACCTGTTGAACGTCATCATTGTCGTCCAAGGCGTCGATCAGTTTGAATAGAGTCTGGGCCTGCTCTTCATCCACTGGCGCCGTATTGAGGGGACGCCACACAAGACCCGCACTTTGCGGATCGCCAAACCGTTCAGTCAGCGCGTCGCGAACATCTGAGAAGTCATCGGCGGCGCAGCTGATGAGATGGCCCTGCTCGTCTGACTGCACATCCTGCGCCCCGGCTTCCACGGCCGCTTCAAAAACGGCTTCCGCATCTCCGATGTTCTCGGGAAAAAGTATCTCGCCGATCCGTTCGAACTGGAAGGCGACCGAGTTGGTCTCGCCCAAGGAGCCGCCATTCTTGGAGAAAATCGTGCGTACTTCGGCTGCCGTCCGGTTGCGGTTGTCCGTGAGGGCCTCCACCATCACCGCGACACCGCCAGGACCATAGCCTTCGTAGCGCACCTCTTCATAGTTGACGTCACCGCCCTCTCCGGTCGCGCGCTTGATGGCGCGCTCGACGTTGTCCTTCGGCATATTGGCCGCGCGGGCCGCTTGGATCGCCGCCCGCAGCCGCGGATTGGCCTCGGGGTCAGGCCCGCCACTTTTGGCAGCGACGATGATTTCGCGTCCGAGTTTGGCGAATTGCTGGGCGCGCTTCTTATCCTGCGCGCCCTTTCGGTGCATGATATTCTTGAATTGGCTATGACCTGCCATGGTCCTGTCGATCCTATATCAGCTGGTTCGAGTGATCAGCGCACGCTCGCCGCCTCGCCTGACCGCACCGCACAAGTGCGTCAACCGCCTAGCCCATGAAGGTGGCGAGAGTGCGACGCTTTCTAGCAGTTGAGCCCGCGTCGCGGAAAGCACCGCAAGAATGCGAAGGCTCACACGGGAATCTGTTCCTGCAGACGCTCCCCGATGCGCACTGCCTCAACCCGACGTGCCAAACCGCTCCGATCGTCCGTTTCCACGAAGACCCCGCACAGCGTTCCAGGACCCTGCGCCACCGATAGCCGCTCGGTCGGCAACTTGCGTGTAAAACGCTGGATCGGGACCTGCTTGTCCATGCCGATGACCGAATTGTAGTCACCACACATTCCAGCATCCGTTTGGTAGGCCGTACCACCGGGAAGCACTTGAGCATCAGCCGTAGGAACGTGGGTATGCGTCCCCACCACCAAACTTACCCGGCCATCCAGCGCATGCCCCATGGCCATCTTCTCGCTGGTGGCTTCCGCATGAATGTCGACGACAATCGCATCCACCGTCGCGCCGAGCCGGTAGCGGTTCAAGGTCTGTTCAACGGCCTGAAAGGGATCGTCGAGGGGGTCCATGAAAAGGCGCCCCATGACGTTGATCACCAGCACCTTGCGCTGTCCGGCCGTAAAAAGGCCTGCGCCGCGCCCCGGCGTGCCGGGCGGGAAATTGAGCGGGCGGAGCAGTCGCGGCTCGGAGTCAATGAAGGCTAGCGTTTCCTTCTGGTCCCAGGAGTGATTGCCCCCGGTGACGACATCGGCACCCGCCTCGTATAGCTCTTCACAGATCTTACGGGTTATTCCGAAACCGCCCGCGGCGTTCTCTCCATTGACGATGACAAAATCCAACTGGAGCCTGCGCCGCAACTCGGGCAGTTGCTGCAGGACGATCTCCCGCCCAGAGCGGCCGACGAGATCGCCGCAGAAAAGCAAACGCATTTTGACTCCTACTCAGGCTGGATTACGCCCGCCTCCGTGACAATGAGATCGACGCGTTGATCCAGATCATCATGAGGTACTTCCGGTACCTCCTGTCCAGCAAAGGCCACCCCGACCGCTGTTATGGCCTTGCGAGCGCGCAGAGCGACCAAGGTTCTGTCATAGAACCCACCGCCGTAGCCCAAACGATACCCCTTGCGATCGAAAGCGAGGAGTGGAACGAGCAAAAGGTCCGGCTCCGCCGCAGGTGCCTCGGGAGGCGGCTCGCTTGTGCCGAAACTACCCGGCATCAACGGTTGGCCAGGCTTCCATGAGCGGAAAACCAGCGGCTGATTGTTGCCGATCACGACCGGAAGGCAGGTGGGATGCCCCTTCTTTGCAAGGGCCTTGAGCACCGGCAAGGGATCAAGCTCGTCTCGCATAGGCCAATACGCCGAGACAGTGGCACCCGGCCACGTAGTGACGGCGCGGAGAATGTTCTCAGTGAGACGCTCAGCAGCCTTCTCATCGGCTGCTGCCGCTGCCTGCGCCCGCCGTGCTTCCGCCTCGCGTCGCATGGCCTGCTTGATCGCCGCGAGGTCTTGCTGCGGCTTCTTCACAGCCTACTCCCGTAACATGAAACCGAGGAAGCGCTCAGAGCGAGCGGTACAGTCGGGGCAAAGGGGTGCCGCATGAGCCGTCGGCCGCTATTCATCCTCTGTGGCCTGTCATGGACAGGTGGGCGCCGTGTACCGAGGCCACGACCCCGGCAGGGACAGCTCCCTAGAGGTGTGCATTGGCCCCAGGGATCGAAATGACCTGACGCGCTCTGCAGCGAGCCCCCGGCGGACCATGATCCGCCGCGACCAGACTTAAGACCGCTCGAGCCGCGCTGCAAGGGCATCCACCCTTTCTGTGGCCGCTCGAAGGGCATCAAGAACGAGATCTTCACCCTGGCCGTCCTGACCGCGCCTAAGTTGTTCAAGTTCGTTACCGAGCAGAAGGGCCGCAAGCAAGAGCAGACGCGCCTCTCCCACTTGACCCAAGCGCGATACCAGTTCCGCAACCCTTCCATCCAGGTCCTTCCCTAAACGGGCGAGTTGCTCTTCCTGGCCATCAGCGCAGGCGACATCGTACGTCCGCCCGTTCACTGCGAGCGTCACGCGGCCCATCAGCCTACTCCTTCAACACTTCTTCGAGCCGGCTGACTGCTACGTCGACGCGACCTGCCAGCTGATCTAGCAGAGCCTTCAACTGTTCGTTCTCCCGACGAACCTGCTGGATTTCAGCAGTAAGATTTCCCTCCTGGGCGGCCCGCTGCTCGACTAGCGCTTCAAGGCGCTCTAGAGCGCCGTTCAAGCGCTCCGCAGCTTGCGCTACATTGCTGGTGCCCTCAGCCTGGGCATCGACCTCGGCCTCCGCGCTTCCGTAGCTGGGCTGCTCTGGCATGGTCATAAAGGCTCTACTCCTTGAACTTTCCGTTAACGGCATTGCATGCCCTTCCGACGGGAGTGAGACAAGCAGAATAGTGACCCCGCCAATGGGGGGTCAACCAGCCGACGAGAGCGCTGAGAAGCAGTAGAAGCGCTGCGAAGACAGGCTGCCGTGGAGTCGGTTGACCCTTCCTCTCTGTCTCGGCATTGTGCGCCGCAAAGCTGCAGCGCCCTTTATCAAGGAGACGCAGCAGGCACCTGCCTGTCACAGTAGAGCCTGAACCAGGATTGTGAGTTCCAGCATGAACGCTTCGCCGGCGACCTCCGGGGCCGATGTCAATGTCTCCCACAAGGATCTCGCCAACGCGATCCGCGCCCTTTCCATGGATGCCGTGCAAAAGGCGAATTCCGGCCATCCGGGTATGCCGATGGGAATGGCCGATGTCGCGACGGTGCTCTTTCAGCGCTTCCTGAAGTTCGACCCGCAGCGGCCACACTGGCCGGATCGTGATCGCTTCGTCCTTTCGGCGGGTCACGGATCGATGCTGCTCTATTCGCTGCTTTACCTGACCGGCTATCCGGACATGCCGATCGATGAGCTGAAGAATTTTCGGCAGCTGGGCAGCCGGACCGCCGGCCATCCTGAATACAGCCACGCCACTGGCATAGAAACGACGACCGGTCCCCTTGGCCAGGGTCTCGGCAATTCTGTCGGCATGGCGCTGGCCGAGCGCATCATGGCGGCTCACTTCGGCGAGGACCTGGTCAACCACTACACCTATGTCATCGCCGGTGACGGCTGTCTGATGGAGGGGATCAGCCACGAGGCTGCGTCTCTGGCCGGCCACCTGAAGCTTGGCAAACTGATCGTGCTGTTCGATGACAACGGCATCTCGATTGATGGCTCTACCAGCCTTTCCTGCTCGGACGACCATATACGGCGTTTCGAATCCTACGGCTGGCAGACATTTCAGGTCGACGGCCATGATCCTGAGGCCGTGGAATCCGCCATCGCTGCGGCCCGAGTAGATAGCAGTCGCCCCGCTCTGATCGCCTGCCGCACCGTTATCGGCTTCGGTTCCCCGAACAAGCAGGGGACCGCCTCCACCCACGGGTCGCCGCTTGGCGAGAGTGAAATCGCGGCTACAAGAGAAGAACTCGGTTGGCCTCATGCGCCCTTCGAGATCCCTGACGATATCCTCCAGGCCTGGCGGAACATTGGTCGGCGCGGCTCCGCCGACGCGGATGCCTGGGATGAGCGCCTGGCACAAGCTCCGGAAGCGAAGCGGCAGGAGTTCGAGCGGCGCATGCAGGGTGATCTGCCGGCCGACTTCAACCGCACCATCGTCGACTTCAAGCGCTCCGTCCTCTCGGCACAGCCGAAGATCGCGACGCGCCAGGCGTCAGGTGATGTCATCGAGACTCTGGCGGCAATCCTGCCGGAACTGGTTGGTGGCTCCGCCGACCTGACCGGATCCAACAACACCAAGGCAAAGGCGCAGGAGCCGGTCAGTTCAGAAGACTATTCAGGTCACTACATCCATTACGGCGTTCGCGAGCACGGCATGGCCGCCGGGATGAACGGCCTGGCCCTGCACGGCGGCGTCATCCCCTATGGCGGTACCTTCCTGGTCTTCTCTGACTATTGCCGCCCGTCGATTCGGCTCTCGGCCCTGATGGGCCAGCGGGTGGTCTATGTGATGACCCACGATTCCATCGGCCTGGGCGAAGATGGTCCGACTCATCAGCCCGTCGAGCATCTCGCTGCGCTGCGGGCGATTCCCAATCTCAATGTCTTCCGACCGGCCGATGCCATCGAAACGGCTGAGTGCTGGCAAGTTGCCCTGCAATCGAAAGATCGCCCCTCCGTTCTGGCTTTGACACGCCAGGGCGTGCCGACCATTCGCCAGGAAGCAGGGGAGGACAATTGGTCCGCCCTTGGCGCCTATATCCTCTCGCCCGCCGCGGGTGCCCGCCAGGCAACGCTCTTCGCCAGCGGTTCGGAAGTGCATCTGGCTGTGCAGGCGCAGCAGCAGCTCCGCGAGGAAGGGATCTCGGTGGCCGTCGTTTCCATGCCCTCCTGGGAGCTGTTCCTGGAGCAGCCGCCCCACTATCGCGATGAGGTCATGGGTCCTGGCGCCCTCCACGTCGCCATCGAAGCGGCAAGCCCCTTCGGTTGGACGCGCTGGCTTGGCCCAGACGGAATATATATTGGTGTGCAGGGCTTTGGTGCGTCCGCACCGGCAGCCCAGCTTTACGAGCACTTTGGCATCACCGTCGATGCCATTGTGAAAGCGGTTCGCAACGGCCTCTGATGCCGGCGGCCATCAGCTAGTGGAGGGAGAAAGAATGGCAGTCCGTGTTGCCATTAACGGCTTCGGCCGGATCGGCCGCCTGGTCCTAAGGGCAGCCATGGAATCCAAGCGCGATGACGTGGAATTCGTCGCGATCAACGATCTGGGCACGGCGGAAGCCAATGCTCATCTCTTAAAGTACGACTCCGTTCATGGCCGCTATCCGGGGCAGGTTGAAGCTCGGGATGCCGCCCTTCTGGTCGATGGCAAGGAGATCAAGGTCCTTGCAGAGCGTGATCCGAAGAAGCTTCCCTGGGGCGACCTGGGGGTCGACATCGTACTCGAGTGCACTGGGCTCTTCGCCAGCCGCGACAAGGCGGCGGCTCACCTGGAAGGGGGCGCAAAAAAGGTCATTATCTCTGCGCCGGCCGGGGATGCGGACCTCACCGTGGTCTACGGCGTGAACCACGATCAGCTAACTTCGGCGCACACCATCATCTCCAATGCTTCCTGCACGACGAACTGCCTGGCTCCCGTCGCCTCGGTGCTTCACAAGACCGTCGGGATTCAGCGCGGCTTCATGACCACGATTCATGCCTATACGGGCGACCAGCGTACGGTCGACACTCTGCACAAGGACCTGCACCGCGCCCGCGCCGCCGCCCTCTCTCAAATCCCGACCTCAACGGGTGCGGCTCGCGCCGTGGGCTTGGTACTGCCGGAACTGAAGGGGCTGTTGGATGGCGTCGCCATTCGAGTACCCACGCCGAATGTCAGTCTGGTTGACCTAACCTTTGACGCGGGCCGGAAGACGAGCGTTGAAGAGATCAACAATGCCATCAAGGAAGCTGCGGCCGGGCCGATGAAGGGTGTGCTCGATACCAATGATGAGCCACTGGTGTCCGTCGACTTCAATCACCACCCGGCAAGCTCGATCTTCGATCTCGGCGGTACCCAGGTGATCGATGGCAGCTTTGTCCGCGTCATGTCCTGGTACGATAATGAGTGGGGCTTTTCCAACCGCATGAGCGATACGGCGGTGGCGATGGGCAAGCTGCTCTAG
>JAJUFM010000037.1 GCA_029265995.1 Rhodospirillaceae bacterium
ACCACGGCCGCCGCCGTTTCGTCGCAAGAAGTTTCGATACCGAGTACGAGCATGAGCGGTAGCTACCACGCTGCAGGGGGATTGGCACGGCTGAGAGGTAAGGATTGCAGCGGTAAAACCAAATGGGTGGGTTGGCAGTTGGTTTGTCTGACATGCGGGAGGCGCCTATAACGGGCCCACCTGCGGGAGCCATCGCATGGAGGTTCCCTGTTTTTGCTGGAGAGTATGATGTCCCTGTTGCGCCTGGGTACCCGTGGCAGCCCCTTGGCCTTGGCCCAGACGGAAGAGACGAAACGACGCCTGATGAAGGCGCATCCGGAGCTTTCGGGCGAGGGTGCCATCGAAGTCGTGGTTATCCGGACGACCGGCGATCGCATTCAGGATCGGCCGCTATCGGAAGTCGGAGGCAAGGGCCTCTTCACGAAGGAGATCGAGGAAGCGCTTTTCGATGAGCGGATCGACGTTGCCGTCCACTCGATGAAAGACATGCCGACGTGGCCGCCGGAGTTTCTGACGATCGGCGCCTTCCTTCCGCGCGAAGACCCGCGCGACGCTTTCTTTTCTCCCCATGCCGACACCATCAGTGGCCTTCCCAACGGAACGGTCGTCGGTACCTCGAGTCTCAGGCGCCAGAGTCAGATACTGGCTCTTCGGCCCGATCTGAAGGTCGTATCTATCCGCGGCAACGTTGACACGCGTCTGCGCAAGCTGGCGTCAGGAGACGTTGGCGCCACACTCCTGGCGTTGGCCGGCTTGCGACGGCTGGGGCGCGACGACCGGCAACATTCGGTGCTCAGTTCACAAGAAATGCTGCCCGCCGTGGGGCAAGGTGCAATTGGCCTGGAATGCCGGAGAAAGGATGATCGTACCCGGGCCCTACTTGGGGCGATCGACCACGCGGAAACGCGTGTTCGTGTAATGGCGGAGCGTGCCTGCCTCGCGGTTTTGGACGGCTCCTGTCGTACGCCCATCGCCGCGCTGGCAGAGGTGGAGGCGGCAGACGTCCTCTATCTGAGGGCTCTGGTGGCAATGCCTGATGGCAGCAAGGTGTGGCGTGCCGAACAGCGCGGATCAGTTGACGCTGGCGAAGATCTTGGACGTGCGCTCGGTGAAGAATTGCGGGCCTCCGCGGGCGAAGACTTCTTCAAGGCGCTAGCGAGCCATTGATGCGCCTGCTCGTCACGCGTCCTCAGGAAGACTCCGGAGAGACCGTAGCGGCTCTCGCTGCACGCGGCCATGAGGTCATGGCAGAACCGCTGCTCGTGGTGCGGCCTCTTGCCCAGGAACTACCGGATCTATCGCTTTTTCAGGCAGTGTTGATCACCAGCCGCAATGGCTTGCGCTTCTTCGCCCAACTCACGCCAGACAGGACACTCCCGATCTTTGCCGTCGGTCCTGGAACTGCGGCCGAAGCGAGAGCGGCGGGCTTTTCCCTTGTTCACGACGCAGACGGTGACGCTCATGCGCTGGCTACTTTGGTGGCTGAACGCCTTGAACCCTTCAGGGGCCCGGTGCTGCATGTAGCGGGGCGTCATGTCGCGTCCGGTCTGAAGGAGCGGCTCATTGCCAAAGGTTTCGACTTTCGGCGTGTCGTACTTTATGTGGCGGAACCAGTTGAGGAGTTTACGGCTGTATCACTTAAGGCCCTCCAACAGGGTACGCTTGATGGTGTTTTGTTCTTTTCGCCCCGTACGGCTGCGACTTTTGCGGACTTGATCACCCGTGCGGAATTGCAGCAGGCTTGCACAGGGATGAACGCGTACTGCCTCAGCAGGGCGGTCGCTCAGGAGGTGGCGAACCTGCCGTGGAGATCCGTCCAGACTGCAACGGCACCGAATCAAGATGCTTTGTTGGCGCTGCTGTAAACCTCCAGATCGGAAGGCATAAGGATGAGTGATAACAGGGATGACAACCGCGGGGCCGCGGCCGGTGATGGAGGCAGCGCCGCCGAGCGCATAATCGCGCGCTTCGGCGGGATCAGACCTATGGCTGCGAAGCTCGGGGTCGCCGTTTCTACCGTGCAGGGATGGAAGATGCGCGGACAGATCCCGCCGACTCGCCGGGAACAGATCGAAAAGGCGGCCAAAGAGCTGGAACTGGAGTTGCCGGAGGACGAACTGGAGGCCGCAACCTCCGGCACCGGGGAAGAGCAGACCAGCGTGCAGGATACCGAAGGATCTCTCACAGCGGAAACAGCGGCCGCGACAGGAACCTCTTTGGAAACCGAGAGCATGAAAGAAGCGCCGTGGCGGACCGTCGGCAATTCCGACCCGGCCGAGGAAGTTCCGGTTGATGCAACAACGAGCGACTCTGAGGAGACCCCACCCGTTGTAGCGGAGAAATCGAGCCCCTTGCCTGCCATGGCTATCGGCGGCTTGCTGGTCGGCGCCGGCGCGGCCATAGCAATCCTCTTGAGCGACTTCTGGATGCCTCAGAACGAGCCGCCGCCAGCTGCTGTTGTAGAAGCTCTCGAACGGCGCATGGCGCGCTTGGAGGAACAGCGCGCGGAAACCTCTGGCGAGGGACTAGAGGAGCTTCAGCGTGCGTTGGAGCAGACCAGAGTTCGTGTCGAGGAGGTGGATGGCCGGCTTGCCGCGATCACGGAAGAGGGACGAGTCGAGCCGGCAGATATGGAGTCGCTGCGCACGGTAGCCGAGCGTCTGTCGGAGCGGCTGGAAGCGCTCGAGGGGCAGCAGATGGAGCCGCGCGTTTCGAGCGTAGAAGCCCGGTTGCAGGAATTGGCCGGCAGGATCGAACAGGTTGCTGCAGCACCGGCTTCGCCTGACGAGGCTACGCTTGGCAGGCTGGAGGGAATCGATGGGCGCATTGAAGGCGCGGCCGGACGCATAGCCGCACTGGAAGCCCAGTTGCGAGAGGCCGTTGAGGAAGTCGAAGCAGCGCGAGTGCGGATTGGCGAAGAAACCGCCATTGCTTTGGCAGCGGGCCAGCTGCGCGAAGCCTTCCGGACAGGCCAGCCTTATGTTGCGGAACTGGAAGGTTTGCGCCGCCTGAGCGGTCGGGATGAAAATCTCGATCAGGTCATCGCAAACCTTGAGCAGCATGCAGAAAGTGGGGTGCCGACGCTTGCAGCTCTGCAGGCAAGCTTTTCAGAAGCAGCGCGGGCAGCGGTTACGGCGGATCGCGCCGGCAGTTCCGACAGCGAGTGGCAGGCCATGTTCTGGAATCGCGTGGACGATCTCGTGTCGGTCCGTGCAACAGGCGAGCCTGAGGGCGATGAAACAGAAGCCGTCTTGGCGCGCGCGGAGCGGCGCCTGGAGCAGGGTGATCTGGCCGCCGCGGTCCAGCAGCTCGACCAGTTGCAAGGCCCAGCGGCACAGGCGATGCAGGATTGGCGTGCTCAGGCCGAACGGCGATTGGAAGTTCAGGATAATCTGGCTGCCTTGAGTCGGGTCACGCTCGACCGCCTTAGCGGCGCGGAGGGCTAACCCATGTGGCGCGGCATTCTTTTCTTCATCAAGCTGGCTGTTCTCGTTGCGATAGCTGTATGGCTCGCCAACAATCCCGGCCGCGTAGCCTTCGATTGGCTCGGCTATCGCATCGATACCACGATGGCGCTGCTCATCCTGGGGGTGGTGGTGCTGATCGCGGTGGTCGTCCTGCTCTACCGCCTTTTTCGCGCTCTCGCGGGCACCCCTGCCAAGGTTAGCGATAACCTGAAGGTGCGCCGCCAGCGCCGCGGGCAAGAGGCGCTGACCCAAGGTTTGGTCGCCGTACAACTGGGTGATGCCGAGAAAGCCAGGCTCCACGCTCGGCGCGCATCCGAACTGTTGGAGCCTCAGCCGGTGCTCCAGCTCCTGAGCGCGCAGGCGGCACAGCTTTCCGGACGGGAGGAGGAAGCCCGCGAGCACTTCAACGAGATGCTGGGCAGCGAGGAGACCCGACTGCTGGGGCTGCGCGGTCTTGCGATGCTGTCCCTACGCAAGGGCGAGGAGAAGGAGGCACGGGAGTATCTAGACCGGGCCAGGGCCCTGCAACCGAGCGCTCCGTGGGTGCTACATAGTCTTTTCGATCTCAGCGAGAAGACCGGAGATCTGGCCACCGCCGAAGCTGTCTTGCTCGAAAGCCAGCGGCATGGGGTGTTGCCGAAGCCGGAGTCCCAGCGCAAGCGGGCCGTCGTGGCTTATCAAAGGGCAAAGGCCGCCTTGAACCAGGGCGACAAGGAAACGGCGGAGAACAAGGCGCGAGTGGCCGCACGTCTGCGGCCTGATTTGGTGGCGTCGATTCTGGTGCAGGCGCGCTTGCTGGCGGAGCGCGATAGAAAGCGCAAGGCAGAGAAGCTGCTGATCGAGGCATGGCGTCGAGAGCCGCATCCGGAGATTGGAGAAGCCTGGCTGGCGCTGGATCCGGAGGCTGCCCCGCTCGATCAGGTGAAGCGTGTGGCGAACCTTGTACAAGGTCGAGAAGCTCATCGGGAAAGTCGCTTGCTGCAAGCGCGCGCGGCTCTGAATGCGGCACTGTGGGGAGAGGCCCGACGGTATCTCGCCCCGCTTCTCGAGGAGAATCCTCCGGAGCAGCGCGTTTGCTACCTCATGGCACAGCTTGAAGAAGCCGAAAAAGGCGAGGCTGCCGGAAAGGAGTGGTTGCGACGCGCAGTGACCGCGGTACCGGAGCCCGCATGGCTCTGCGAAACCTGCGGTGCGATTTCGCAGAAATGGACCCCCCATTGCGGTGCGTGCGACTCCTTTGACAGCCTGAGCTGGCGGACGCCGCCACATTTGGCTCCTTCGGTGCCTGTGGTTGTTGAGGCGCTCGATCCCGAGCCTGTAGATGTGGAAGCGGAGGCAGAGCCGGCGCGCAGCACGGCGGCTGCTTGAAGAGACGGGGGAGGGGTTAAGCTAAACTCCTTGGCAAACAGCCGAGTGTATCAACCTGGAGGCGCTGCTTGCCTCCTCTGCCAGCGCCTCCAGAGAAGGTAGCCGCCCCAGACAATGAGGGCTTCTGCGAGGACCACGCCCAGCAGCACAGGCAGCGCCATCCCCTCCTTTCCAATTGGGCTTTCCTCCAACAGATAGCCGGCTAGAACAAAGGCGCCGTTCCAGGCGAGAATGCCGATGAATGTCGGCAAAAGGATGCTGCTGGAGGGTACGCGCAAGACTCCAGCCGGGAATGTCGCGAAGATGCGAACCGTTGGAACAAGCTGGCTGAGCATCAGTAGCAGTCGGCTGTGCCTTCGATAGGCGGCTGCGGAGCGTTCGTAGACACTGGGGGTCAGGCCGAACCACCGGCCCCGTTTCGCAACGAAGTTGCCGACCCGGTCCGGCCCCACTGCATAGCCCACGCCGTACCAGCCGAGGCTTCCGAGGAAGGAGCCCAGGGTCGCCGCGACGACGGCGAGCTTTACGTCGTAGGCGCCGCTAGCGGCCGCTATCCCGCCAAGCGCCAGGACAGCGTATGACGGGAGGACCGGGACAAAGCGCTCAGAGGCCATGACCCCAGCCAGGGCGAAGAGGCCACCGATCTCCAGCCAATGGACTAAAAAGTCTTCCACCTTTGGTGATCCATCTGTAGTCCCGGCGGTGCGCCAATCTGTACGTACCCCCGGTCTGATGCCGATCGAGAACCTCGAGATTAGAGCAGGACAAGACTGTCCGCTCCACATCCGTTGCATCGCACAGGACGAAGCGTCGGGTCTAGAGAGCGTGCATACGCTGAAGACGAAGCACTTTTGTCCAGCGGGTGAATCATACTGGAGGTACGCTGCGACGGGCCGCGATGCGCTGTACCACCGCCGGCTTAGGTACGGCTACCTCGCCCGCTTCATAGGCAACTACCTCCAAACGCCCTCGAACCGCCTCGAGAAGCTCGCCGGGGAGAAGCAGGAAGTCGGGGTTCCTCGGCCTCCCAAGACGTTCGTTACCCTGTGCGAAGGTTTCGTAGATGAGAAGACCGCCCGGCGCCACGGCGTCGATCAACGCTGGAAGCAAGGGGCGGTGCAGGTAGTTGATCACGACGACGCCGCCAAACATTCTGCCGGCCAGGGGAAAAGGGGTGCCGTCTTCGAGGTCGTGCTCCAACAGTTGAAGGCCGCTTTTGCCCTGCAGGTCGGCAACTCCGCTCAAGTCTCTGTCGATTCCGATGACCGGGAATTGCATAGCGTGCAGCAGCCTGAGGTGGCGCCCGCTGCCACAGGCGACATCAATGACTTCCGCCTTGGGTTGCAACAGCGGCAAGAAGCGGCAGACCCAAGCTGAGGGCGGGCTTCCCAGAAGGGCGTGGTCTTTACTTGTCGTCATGTCGATGCCATTTAGCAGGGAGATGAACAACTTATGCAACCAGTCAGATGATCCGCTATTCTCTTTGTTGCGAGAACGAACACAGCTTCGAATCCTGGTTTCGGAATTCCGAAGCCTTTGACGCCCTTTCCCAAGCCCGCAGCCTCAGTTGTCCGGAATGCGGTTCAACCGCGATCTCCAAGTCGCTGATGACGCCTCGGCTGAATTCGGGCGGACAGCAGGTTCAAGCTGAAGTGCCCCAGGCTGATGGTAGCCAGGCACGCGCGGTCGTTCCCAATGCAGAGAAGGTGCGCGTGTTGCTCCGTGAACTGAGGCGTAAGGTCGAGGAAAACTGCGACTACGTTGGCTCGGAGTTCGCTGAGGAGGCTCGGCGCATCTATTATGGCGAAGCGGAGGCGCGGGGTATCTACGGTGAAACCACCCCTGAAGATGCGGAAGCGCTAGCCGAAGAAGGGGTGGAGTTTGCCAGGATCCCGTGGCTGCCCCGAGAAGATGCTTAGGGCGTAAATCTGTTCTATCTAAGCGAACGTGTAGACACATTCAGATAAAGGGAGCCGTAGGGGGCCCCCCCGCTGGCACCGTGACCCGGCTCCCGCCCTAACTACTTGTTCTTCGTTGCAGCTTTCTTGGCGGTGTCTGCCTTCTTTCCCGTGCTGGCCTTTTTAGGGGAGGCCGCCTTCTTGGTCGCGGTCTTTTTCTTTGTTCCGCCCTTCGCCGCCTTGGCCGCAATCAGTTCGAGCGCTTGTTCGAGAGTGACATCCTCCGGTGCGCTGTCCTTCGGCAAAGTGGCATTGACCTTGCCGTACTTCACGTAGGGGCCATAGCGGCCGGAATGGAGCGTGACCTCCCCTCCGTCCGGGTGTTCACCCAAGGACTTTAGCGCGCTCGCTCCCCTTTGCTGCTTCTGAGCGAGGAGGTCGACCGCCCGATTCAGCCCAATGGTAAGGACATCCTCATCCGCCGGGATCGACTTGTAGGTCTTGCCCTTTCGAACGTAAGGCCCGTAGCGGCCGATACCGGCGGTGACCTCTTCACCTTCATGGGTGCCAAGGCTGCGCGGTAGTGCCAGCAGCGCGAGCGCGCGCTGCAGATCGACGTCGGCGGGTGAGAGGCCGCGAGGCAGCGATGCACGCTTGGGCTTGTCGCCCTTTTCCTGTGCTTCGCCTAGTTGTACGTAGAAGCCATAGGGTCCCTTACGGAGAGATACATCCAGGCCGGTTTCGGGGTCCTGTCCCAAACTCTTCGGCTCGCTGCCAAGCTCACCTTCCTCACCAGCCATCGCGAGCGTACGCGTGTAGCGGCATTCCGGGTAGTTGGAGCAGCCGATAAAACCGCCGGTCTTGCCGATTCTCAGCCCCAGGCGGCCGGTGCCGCAGGACGGGCAAGCGCGCGGATCCTTATCCGGATCATTCGTATTTGGCGGGAAGAAGTGCGGCCCCAACTCCTCGTCCAGAGCATCGATGACCTCTGCAATGCGCAGGCCTTTTGTCTCATCCACCGCCTTGGAGAAGGCGTCCCAGAAGCGGCGTAGAACATCCTTCCAGTTCTCGCGCCCGCCCGAGATGTCGTCGAGCTGGTCTTCGAGTTGCGCGGTGAAATCGTACTCGACGTACTGCCGGAAGAAGGAGCTGAGGAAGGCGGTGACCATGCGACCGCGGTCTTCGGGGATAAAGCGCTTCTTTTCCAGGCGGACATAATCACGGTCCTGCAGTACCTGGAGGATGGAGGCGTACGTAGAGGGCCGCCCGATCCCCAATTCCTCGAGCTTCTTGACGAGGCTGGCTTCCGAATAGCGCGGCGGCGGCTGGGTGAAGTGCTGCTCCGTCAGCACGTCGCGCAGATGTAGGTCCTGACCCTTTTCCAACTGCGGGAGACGGGCCTGACCTTCCTCTTCTGCTTCGTCGTCGCGGCCTTCCTGGTAGAGTTTCAGGAAGCCGTCGAACTGCAACACCTGACCGGTCGCGCGCAGCCTCGTGCGGCCGTTACCGACAGCGATGTCGACGGCCACCTGCTCCAGGCGAGCGCTTTCCATCTGGCTTGCAAGGGCGCGTAGATAAATCAGTTCGTAAAGCCGTGCCTCGTCTTCCGGCAGATAGCGGCGCATCTCCTGCGGCGTGCGCCGAAAGTCGGTCGGCCGAATCGGCTCGTGCGCTTCCTGTGCATTCTTGGCGCGGGTCTTGTAGTGGCGAGGAGCATCAGGGAGATAGGCATCCCCATGCGCCTGCGCGATCAGCTGGCGGGCACTGCCGATGGCCTCATTAGACATGGCGAGGCCGTCAGTACGCATGTAGGTGATCAGACCCACCGTTTCGCCGTCGATCTCCCGACCTTCGTAGAGCGTCTGCGCCAGGCGCATCGTTCTCGTCGCACCAAAGCCCAGCTTGCGCGAGGCTTCCTGCTGGAGCGTCGAGGTCGTGAAGGGAGGTGCGGGATGACGCCTTACCTGTTTGCGCTCGACGGAGGCGACCGTGTAGCGACCCGCTTCCTTGACGACCTTCTCCGCGTGCTTCGCCGCACCTTCATTCCCGAGGGAGAGGCGCTCGATTTTTTCGCCCTCGAGCTGGCTGAGGCGCGCCCGGAACCGGCCCTGTGACGGTGCCTCCATCTGTGCGCTGAGCGACCAGTACTCCTGCGGCTTGAAGTCCTCGATCTCCGCTTCGCGTTCGCAGATCAGCCGCAGCGCGACCGACTGCACACGCCCAGCAGAGCGGCTGCCCGGAAGCTTGCGCCAGAGAACCGGAGACAAGGAAAAACCGACAAGGTAGTCGAGCGCTCGTCGTGCCAGGTAGGCATCGATCAGTTCGCGATTGAGTTCGCGTGGCTTCTTGAAGGCGTCCTGTACCGCTGACTTGGTGATCTCATGGAAGACCACCCGCTTGATTGGCATATCCTTCTTCAACGCCCGGCGTCGATGGAGCTCCTCGACGATATGCCAGGAAATGGCCTCCCCCTCGCGATCCGGGTCAGTGGCGAGATAGAGCTGATCAGCCTGTTTGACTGCGCGCGCAATCTCTCGCAATCGCTTTTCCCCGCGCTCGTCGACCGCCCACTCCATGTCGAAGTCTTCGTCCGGCTTTACCGAACCATCCTTCGATGGCAGATCGCGCACGTGGCCGTAGCTAGCCAGGACTTCAAAGTCCTTGCCCAGGTACTTGTTGATGGTCTTGGCTTTGGCGGGGGATTCGACGACGACGACGTGCATACGTGCTATCTGTGATGCTCCAAGGGCAAAGGCTGCCCATTCCACGTCGGGCAGACGTTAGTCGGGGTCGGGGAGCAGAGCCACTCGATTTCCCGGAAGTCGTTCAATTGCGCCGGCCAGCTCCATCTCGAGAAGCACGAGGCGCACTATCGGAGCCGAGAATTGGCATTGGCGAAGCAGTTCGTCAACCGGGACGGCGGTCGGCGACAGAAGCTCGTGCACCACGCGGCGACCACTCGCCAGTTCATTTTCGTCAGGTAACCCCTCTTCTGAGAGGCCGGTTGAGAGCCGGGGCGGAGGCCAGCGCGGCGACAAGGGACCCCGCAGGGCTTCCACAACATCTTCTGCTGACTCCACCAGATTTGCCCCGCGTCGCAGCAGATCATTGCATCCCTGAGCACGTGGATCGAGCGGTGAGCCCGGTACCGCAAAAACTTCACGGCCCTGTTCGGCCGCCAGTCTGGCAGTGATGAGTGAGCCTGAGCGGGGCGCCGCTTCCACCACCAAGACGCCCAGACTGATCCCGGAGATGATGCGGTTGCGGCGCGGAAAGTGGCGTGCTTGCGGCTCAAGGCCGGGGGGTAGCTCTGCCAGGAGCAAGCCCTGCTCCGCAATCGCCAGGTGAAGGTCCCGGTTCTCTGGTGGATAGATGTAGTCGATCCCTCCTGCGAGGATGGCGATTGTTCCGCGTTCCAACGCCCCCTGATGAGCTGCGGTATCAATCCCGCGGGCTAGCCCGGAGACAACGAGAAAGCCCGCCGCCGAAAGGTCGTGGGCGAGGCGTTTGGCAAAGCTCCGACCAACGGCGGAGGCGTTGCGGGCACCGACGACCGCAATGCTTGGCCGTCGCAGCAAAGCTAAATTGCCTTTGTAGGAAAGGGTAGGGGGAGCATCGGGGATTGCCGCAAGCGCTTCCGGATAGGCAGCCTCGCCGAATACGAGAAGGCCCGCCCCAAGTGCTTCCAGGCGTTCCAGCTCTGCTTCCGCCTTGTCTGCACTGTAAAGACGAAGCGGACGGCGTCGTCCCCCGCGCCGCGCCAGCTCGGGCAGCTCTGCGAGTGCCTCCTCGGCAGTCCCGAAACGCTCCAGAAGTTGGAGGAAGGTAATGGGACCCACGTTCTCGCAGCGCGCCAGCCGAAGTCGCGCAAGACGTTCCTTCTTTGATATCGTGGCGGGTAAATTCTGATCCATGCGCGACCATCAGTTGACGCACCTGTCGCAATCAAGGGATTTACCTCGAAGGAACTCAGCCTGCCCCCTCTGCCTCAGATGCTAGATCTTTATGGGGCCTGCCCAGCCAGATCCTTCGAGGAACCAGGACGCTTGCCACTGCCCAGGCTCTTCCTGATGCAGGATCAGGAAGTTGCGTTTCGAGGTGTAGATCCGGCGTTGCCCAGGTAGCGGGAGTAGGCGGATCGGCCGTCCTGGGAGCGGAGCTTCACCCAGGCTTGCCAGCAACCCGAGACCAGCGGCATAGGCCTTGGGCGGGGGCGGATGGGAGATGCCGGAGGCGACCAATTGGTGCAAGGGGCCGCTTGCGAGTTGCATTTCGGCCTGTGTTGCCAGGTGTATCTCGCCGGAAAGCAGCGTGATCTGCTGACCATGAGCATTTGCCTGCTGTTCCAGGAGGGAGAGATAGCGAATCCACTCCTCGCGATGGTGCCGGCTCTGCCACTGGTCCCGCAGGTCATCCTCATATCGTCGCAGCTTTGGAATGATCCCGATGCCCGCCTCGATCCACGACAGCCGAGGGCCCAGTGTGGGAACGGAGGAGAGCAGAAGAATGCGTCTGCCTTCCGGTTCGGCCTCCAGAGCGCGGCGAAATCCGTTCCAGCCCGGAGCTCCCATGACCTGATTGGGGCGACGCTCCGAGCGTAGATCCGGGGCCACAACCGTATAGTCGGAAAAGCGGCAGAGCCAGCCGAGGGAATGGCCCCCCGGATCAAGCGCGCCTTCCTGCTCCTCCTCATCGGGATTGAAACCCAGCTGAAGCAGGCAAAAGGCCTTGCGAGCCGCCTGGAAGATGCCGGCTGCCACAGGGCTATCGAGTAGCCAGTCAGGGTGGCTCCCCCAGCCGTCAAAAATATCATGGTCGTCCCACATCATTAGTGAGGGAACACGAGCGAGCAGCCAGGCAGTAGGCTTCTGGCCGTAAACCATGCTGTACCGCTCGACATAGAAGTTGAAGGCTGCCGTCCGCATTTCTTCGGAGAAGGGTTGGGTCTGCTTCTCGCGGCGGGACGCCTTTTGCCACTGCTCGAAACCAGGATGGCAGTCCCACACCGGGTCGGCGTATAGTTGGTCGCCCCCGTGAAGCATCAAGTGGAAGGGGGAGGCTTCATGCTCCTCGCGCAGGCGGTACCAGAGGGCGTTTCGCTCCGCTTCCGGCCGCAGCAAATCCCCTTCTTCCTGCCCGTTGCACGAAACGAAAGCAATCCGCGTTCGGCCTGCGCCTGCAAGCGCGACTGTGTATTCCTCTGTGCCCAGTCTGTAGTAGGGAGCCGTGCGGGAAAGCGAAAAGTCATAGCGCCAGATCGCGCGCTCGCAGTTCTCAAGTAGCTTGCCCTGCACAGCTCCTTCGTTACCCGGCCACAATGGTGGTGGTTCTTGCTCGGGGGATAGAAGCAAAAGGGCGGAAAGACGGTGTAGATCGTCGTCGCCGCCGCGCGCGAGCAGTATGGGGCCTATCGGGTCTTCTTGCGCCATGCGCTTCCTGCTTTCACTGCTCCTGATCCTCGTGCGCCGTGCCAGACGGCCGCCACATCGGGTGTTTTAGACAAGGCTATCGGGAACCTTTGGTGGGGAATGAAGTCACAACAGGAGCAAGACCTAATATGGGAGCAGCAGCATGCCAGCGAAATCTCAAGCGCAGCAGAAGGCCGCCGGGGCTGCCTTATCTGCGAAGCGGGGTGAAACGAAGGTCAGTGACCTGCAGGGCGCCTCTAAGGAAATGTATGAGTCCATGAGCGAGGATGAGCTGGAAGAATTGGCTTCTACCCAGCGCAAAGGGAAGCTCGAACACAAAAAGGATTAGTTGAAGCTGTAGATGATGCTGGAGAAGGCGCCGGGTGCTAATTTGGTTCCGCGCTTCGTCCAATCTTGCTTTCGGTGCCACGCAAGAGGCGCCCGATATTCTCCAGATGCCTCAGCCAAACTAGCACCGCGAGAATCGCTGCAAACTGTGCGAGCTGCAGATCCCCCGTAATGGCCCAGGCAAGGAGCGGCGAAGCGGCAAGGGAAAGCAGTGCAGCTAGCGAGGAGTAGCGGGTCGTCGCTGCGATCAGCAGCCACAGGACGCATACCGCGAGCCCGAACAGCCAAGCTGCACCCAGCAGTGCGCCGATAGTCGTGGCAACCCCCTTCCCACCCCGAAAGCGAAGCCAGATCGGGAAGAGATGGCCGGTGACGGCACCAAATCCTGCAGTCAAGGCCATGTCCGGGCCCCAGACCGCGCCAATCAAGACGGCAGCCGTGCCCTTACCGCCGTCCAGAAGAAGCGTCAGGGCGGCGAGCGGCTTGCTGCCGGTTCGCAGCACATTGGTTGCGCCGATGTTGCCGGACCCGATTTTACGCACGTCTCCAAATCCTGCGATGCGCGTCAGCACGAGGCCGAAGGGGATCGAACCGAGCAGGTAGCCCCCGAGTAGAGCGGCGAGCAGGTAGGGCCAAGCGAAGGCCCAGGAAATGGGATCTGGCATGGTTGTTCCCTGTAGCGTCTGGGCTGGCCTTTTTCACGTCCCAGGTGCAGCTGTGCGGCCAAGCCACCCAAAATACCTCTGCTGCGCGAGCGTTGACAGCCGGTGGTCCCTCGGTTCTAACGCTTTGGGCGAAACGTGCCGGGCCTGGCTCTCAAGCCTCGGTTCGAGCACCTAAGCTAGGGTATAGCTGTTTTGAGCCACCAGAAGAGCGGCAGCAACTCCGTTGGTGGCGATCTGGGCTGTTTTCCGAGAGGGCGCAAGCTTGTTCGAGAAGATTCTGATCGCCAACCGAGGCGAAATCGCGTGCCGTATCATTAGGACGTGCCGTCGGCTGGGAATCGCCACTGTCGCCGTCTACTCCGAGGCGGACGCGGGCGCCCTGCATGTGCGGATGGCGGATGAAGCCGTGTATATCGGAGGAGCCCCCGCAACTGAAAGCTATCTCCTCGCTGATCGAATCATCGCTGCTGCGAAGGAGACCGGAGCCCAGGCGATCCATCCTGGCTTTGGCTTCCTTTCCGAACGGGCCTCCTTTGTGGAAGCGGTCAAGGAGGCAGGTTTGGTCTTCATCGGCCCGCCCGCTCCTGCCATCGCGGCCATGGGCGACAAGATCGAGTCCAAGCGGCTGGCGGCGAAAGCGAAGGTCAGCACCGTGCCTGGCTACATCGGCGAAATCGCCACGGCCGAGGAAGCTGTAGGCATTGCGGAAGAGGTCGGCCTCCCGGTGATGATCAAAGCCTCGGCTGGGGGCGGCGGCAAGGGTATGCGTATTGCGCATAGTGCGGCGGAGGTGCGCGACGGCTTCCGCTCGGCCCAGAACGAGGCCCGAAGCAGCTTCGGCGACGAACGCGTCTTCATCGAGCGCTATGTTGACCAGCCGCGACATATCGAGATTCAGGTTCTCGCGGATGGGCACGGGAACTGCCTCTACTTGTGGGAACGTGAGTGCTCTATCCAGCGGCGGCATCAGAAGGTCGTGGAAGAGGCTCCCTCGCCGTTCATCGATGAGGAAACGCGGAAGGCCATGGGGGCGCAGGCGGTCGCACTCTCACAGGCCGTCGGCTATCAATCGGCGGGCACCGTCGAGTTCATCGTGGACCAGCACCGCAATTTCTACTTTCTGGAGATGAATACCCGCCTGCAGGTCGAGCACCCGGTCACCGAGATGATTACCGGTCTCGATTTGGTCGAATGGATGATCCGTATAGCTGCAGGCGAGAAGCTGCCGTTCGGACAGGCCGATATTCGGCGCGACGGCTGGGCGATTGAGAGCCGTGTTTATGCGGAAGATCCTGCGCGCGGCTTCCTGCCGTCCATCGGGCGTCTGCAGCGCTATCAGGAACCTCCGGAAGCCGAGGGCGTACGGGTCGATTCGGGGGTTACTGAAGGCGCCGAGATCTCCATGTACTATGACCCCATGATCGCCAAGCTGGTGACCTGGGGGCTCGATCGCGATGCGGCGATCGAGCGTCATCAGGACGCCCTGGATCGCTTCTACGTGCGCGGTATCCATCACAACATGGCTTTCCTTTCGGCGGTCATGGCGCATCCGCGCTTTCGCGAAGGTCGCCTTTCGACCGACTTCATCGCGGAGGAGTTTCCTGAGGGCTTCTCGGGCCGGGAACTGTCCCGGCCTGAGCAGCAAGCGATGGCAGCGATTGCCGCGTTTTTGCATCTGCGCCAAAGTACCCGAGACAGAAGCCTGGAAAGGCAAGATCTCGTTGTCGAGTTTGACCGCGAACAGATCGCGCTCGTGGCAGAACCTGCAGGCAGGAACGAAATCCGCTTTGGCCTGGGGGATGAGGTCGTGGTCGTGGCTGGGAACTGGTGGCCAGGCGAGCCTCTTGCTGAAGTGCGGGTAAATGGTCGGCCCGCCAGCGTTCAGGTCGATCGTGTGGGCCCTTATCTTCACATGTGGCACAGGGGCGCAGTGGCCGCTGCGCTCGTCCTGCGTCCAGAGGTGGCGGCACTCTCCGCCCTGATGCCGATCAAGGAACCGCCCGATCTTTCCAAGTACGTGCTCTCGCCGATGCCCGGTCTTCTTGTGGCTTTGAAGGTTGATGTCGGCACGGAGGTCAAGATGGGCGAAGAGGTGGCCGTCGTCGAAGCTATGAAGATGGAAAACGTCCTGCGTGCCCTGGCAGACGGGAAAGTGAAGGCCATCCATGCGGAGCCAGGAGCCAGCCTTTCCGTAGATCAGAAGATCGTGGAGTTTGAGTAACTCTACGCGGGTGGCGCCTCTTTTAAGTCACAAGCCTTTCCGGTAATCGGAAGGTGACGACGGGCGCTTCCAGATCCAACGATCTGGAGCCGTTCGCCCGCTTGGTCGTGAAGGGGGTTCAACCGTGCAGATCGCGCCCAATCCATCCGTTCGACCCGCCGGGCGCGCAACTTCGCCGGCGCGCGTGATTGTTCTTGGAAACGAAAAGGGTGGGTCCGGAAAGTCGACCACGGCCATGCATCTGGTGGTCGCCCTGCTACGCACGGGTCGCAGCGTCGGCGTCATAGATCTGGACGCACGCCAGGGCACCCTCTCGCGCTATGTGGAGAATCGGCTGACCTACTCCGAGCAGAAAGAACTGGCGCTGCCGCATCCGGAGCTACGCAAGGTCGAGCGGTCAGACGCCCCAAGTCGCCAAGAGGCAGAAGCTGTCGAGACCGCGAGCCTTAACCAAGCCGTCTCTTCGCTCGCGCACTGTGCTTACCTGGTGATCGACACCCCGGGCTCCGATTCTCACTTATCGCGCCTGGGCCACACCCTGGCGGACATCCTTATCAGCCCGTTGAATGATTCCTTCGTCGATCTCGATCTGTTGGCACGGATCGACGGAGAGGGAACGCGCATCCTTGGTCCCAGCGTCTATTCCCAAATGGTTTGGGAACAGCGCCTGCGGCGCGCAAAGGCTGGCGGTCGGCCGATAGACTGGATCGTGATGCGCAATCGCCTGTCTCATCTTGACGCGCGCAACAAGCAGCGAGTCGGTAACCTCCTGGCAGAATTGGCCAAGCGCATCAACTTCCGCTTGGCCCCGGGGTTTGGCGAGCGCGTGATCTTCCGCGAGCTCTTTCCCAAGGGCCTCACGCTGCTCGACATGAAAGAGGGTGGTGAGAACATGACCATGAGCCATATCGCCGCGCGGCAAGAGGTGCGGGAGCTGCTGCGCATCATCGGCCTGGGCAACGAGGAGACGGGAGCCGAGGAAGGCTTCATGCAGGCAGCCGTCTTCTAGATTTCATCGCTGCTACAGAAGAGTATTTCGGCCGCCGGCTGGCGTCTTGCATGGCAGCCGCCTATCTTTGAGACATGAGCAGCAGCGACAAGGCGCCCCGTCAGAAGTCTCGAGGTGAGGTGGCTTCCAGCCGCGTGCTGTCTGGCCGCAGCGAGGTGGAAACCTTCTTGCAGAAGGTGGCTGCCACGCCGGCGCCAGCGCGGCAGGCTGGCACGCGCGGACGATTGATCTTTGCACTGGACGCCACGGCCAGCCGTCAGCCCACGTGGGATCGGGCTATGCATCTGCAGGGGGAGATGTTTCACGAGGCCTCACGCCTCGGGGGGCTCGACATCCAACTCGTCTTCTACCGAGGTTTTGGAGAGTGCAAGGCGAGCCGTTGGCACTCAGATGGAAAGACCCTGCTGCGAGCGATGACTGCCGTAAATTGCCTTGCCGGCCAAACGCAGATCGCACGGGTTCTACGCCACGCCATCAAGGAGACGAAACAGCGTAGGGTGGATGCCCTAGTCTTCATTGGCGACTGCGTTGAAGAGGATGTCGACGAACTCGGCCACATGGCCGGTCAGTTGGGGTTGTTGGGTGTTCCCTGTTTTATCTTCCACGAGGGCCAGGATCCCTCGGCGCGCACCGCCTTTCAACAGATGGCGAAGCTGTCTGGGGGCGCGTGCTGTGCCTTTGATCCCAATTCTGCGCAGGAACTGCGGGATCTCTTATCGGCCGTCGCCGTCTACGCCAGTGGCGGGCGCCAGGCGCTGCTCGATTTCTCCCAGCACCGCGGCGGCAGGGTTCCGCAGCTGACTCACCAGCTTCGTTAGGTCAGCCGGGCATGCTGTTGTGGTTGCTGCTCGGGTTCTTCCTGTTGATCTTGACCATCGCTGCCGTGCGGTGGTTTGCCACTGCACAGCCCGGTAGCGTTCTGCGCGCGTTTCGCTGGACGGCGATCGTAGCCGGCGGCCTGCTGTTGCTCCTCGTTGCCTTCGGCGCAGCACGTCAGCTTCTGGCCATCGCTTTGCCGCTCTTGCTCCCGTTGCTCGCTCAGCTACCGAATTGGCTGCGGCGAATGCGGCTACCGGAGGGGTCAGGGGGCGGCAGAACCTCGAGCGTGGAAACACGCTTCTTGCGTATGCAGCTCGATCACGACAGCGGGGCCATGGAGGGGACCATTCTGGAAGGAGAACTGAAGGGCCGGCGCTTGTCCGAACTCGGCCTTCCCGACCTCGTCCGACTTTGGATCAAGTTTCGTGTAGAAGATGAGCAATCAGCCGACGTGCTCGAGGCTTATCTGGACCGCGTCTATAGCGCTGAGTGGCGGGCAGGTGCTCAAGACGAAGCAGGAGGTGCTTCGTCTGACGCCGCCCAGGCTGCGCGCCCCTCCATGACCGAAGAGGAGGCGCGCGCGGTCTTGGGCGTGGGGGCAGATGCCGATGAAGCGGAGATTCGCGCCGCCCATCGTCGTTTGATGCAACAACTACACCCGGACCGTGGAGGCTCCGACTACCTGGCCGCCAAGATCAATGAAGCGCGGCAGGTGCTACTTGGTCACTGAGATGGGACAAGCCACTTTCTAGGTGCTATGTGCAGACGCAAGGGCAGCAGCAGGCGCTCAGGGTGCTTTCGATGATGTTTTGCTGGAGCCGGCCAGTGGTTTGACCGTTAGGCAAAGGACCTACTTCCACAGACTACCAAGGCCCAGGGTCGGCTGAACAAGGTACGGGAGGTTTGATGAGCAAGAAGATTCGCAAGGCGGTATTTCCGGTGGCAGGTCTGGGAACGCGCTTTCTCCCCGCGACTAAGTCCATGCCGAAGGAGATGTTGCCGGTCGTCGACAAGCCCTTGATCCAGTATGCCCTGGAGGAAGCCAAGGCGGCGGGGATCGAGGAGTTCATTCTGGTCACTGGCCGCGGCAAAGGCGCGATGGAAGATCACTTCGATCACGCCTTCGAACTGGAAGCGACCCTGATGGACCGGGGCAAGACGGACGCGCTCGAGACGCTTGCGAGCACGCTCTATGAATCAGGCCAAATTTCCTATGTGCGGCAGCAGCAGCCCCTCGGCCTGGGCCATGCCGTTTGGTGCGCGCGCAACCTGGTCGGTGATGAGCCTTTCGCCGTCCTTTTGCCCGATGACCTCGTCCTGGCCGAGCAGGGCTGCCTGGCTCAAATGGTTGAGGTTTATCATCAAGTCGGCGGCAACGTCGTCGCGGTCATGGACGTGCCGCGGGAGCAGACCAACCGCTATGGCATCCTGGATGTGGTGCAGGACGATGGGCGCGTAGCCAAGGCCAAGGGGCTGGTCGAGAAGCCCGATCCTGCCGAAGCGCCCTCCACGCTCTCCATCATCGGCCGCTACATTCTGGATCCCCAGGTGCTGAGGGCCCTTGACCGGAAGGAGAAGGGGGCCGGCGGCGAGATACAGCTCACCGACGCGATGGCGCGGACCATTGATGAAGTTCCCTTTCACGGTCTCCGCTTTGCGGGAACGCGCTTTGACTGCGGCAGCAAGGAAGGGTTTTTGGAAGCCAACGTCGCCTATGCTCTGGCTCGCGATGATCTGCGCGGTGCCATGCAGGCTATTCTTGGCAAGTACGCCTGAAAGGGAAAAATTGCATGACCGCACATCGCTTCGATCCGACCCTGCTGCGCGAATACGATATCCGGGGAGTTGTCGGCGAGACCCTGCATGCCGCCGACGCGCGTGCGCTGGGGCAGGCCGTGGGTACCACGGTCCGTCGCCGTGGCGGGAGTCGCGTTGCCGTCTGTTTCGACGGGCGCCTTTCGTCACCGGAAATGGAAGCCGCCCTCGTGGAGGGGCTGTCGGCTGTCGGGATCACAGCTCTGCGCATCGGCATGGGGCCGACTCCGGAGCTTTACTTCGCCGTTCATCACCTGAATGCGGATGGCGGAGTGATGGTCACAGGCTCTCACAATCCGCCGGAATACAACGGCTTCAAGATTGTGATCGGCAAGCAAGCCGCCTTCGGTTCCGATATTCAGGAGTTGGGGCGCCTCGCCGCGGCTGGGGACTTTGAAGCTGGCGACGCGAGCCCGGAAGATCACGACATCAGGCAGGCCTACATCGATCGTCTGGTGCAGGATTTCGAGGGACCGAGCAATCTGAAGATCGCTTGGGACGCCGGCAATGGCGCTGCGGGGCCAGCCATGCGGCTGCTCACCGAGCGCCTGCCTGGCAAGCATATTCTCCTCTTCGATGAGGTCGATGGCACCTTTCCCAACCACCATCCCGATCCCACCGTGCCGAAGAACCTGGAGACCCTGAAGGAAACGGTGCTGCGGGAAGGCTGTGACCTGGGGCTGGCCTTCGACGGCGATGGAGACCGGATTGGTGCCCTGGATAACCAGGGGCGGCCGCTCTGGGGCGACCAGATGATGTTGCTCCTTGCCCGCGATGTGTTGAAGGACCATCCGGGGGCAACGATCATCGCTGACGTGAAGGCCAGCCAGATACTCTTTGACGGCATTGCTGAACTGGGCGGAAAGCCGCTGATGTGGAAAACCGGGCATTCGCTCATCAAGGCCAAGATGCTTGAGGAGTCAGCGCCCTTTGCCGGCGAAATGAGCGCTCATCTCTTCTTTGCCGACCGCTTTTACGGTCATGATGACGCGCTCTACGCAGCCGTACGGCTGATCAATGCGCTTGGTAGCTGGGGCGAAAGCCTTGCTGCCTTTCGCGACAGCCTGCCGCAGGTCGTAAACACACCTGAGCTACGCTTTCCTTGTCCTGAAGAGCGCAAGAAGCCGGTGATCGAGGAAGTCAGAAGCCGTCTGGCAGCGGCTGGCGCGGAAGTCGATGCTACCGACGGCGTTCGGGTGCGTGACGGCAACGGCTGGTGGCTCTTGCGCGCCTCGAATACGCAGGACGTGCTGGTAGCGCGCTGCGAGGCCCAGGATGAGGAAACCCTTGCCAGTCTTCGCAAGACGCTTGATGAACAGCTGGCTTTAAGCGGTATTGAAGCTCGAGAATCCTGACGGACGCGACCGCCTGCGGAAAAGGAAACGCCCACCTGAAGAGGTGGGCGTTTCCGCTTTGCTGGTCGGGGAGAGAGGATTCGAACCTCCGGCCCCTACGTCCCGAACGTAGTGCTCTACCAGGCTGAGCTACTCCCCGGCAAAGCCGCCGCGTCGGCAGCGGCGGAACGGCGGCTATATAGCTTTTCCTCCGGGTCCTTGCAACGACGAACCGTCTAGCGCCGCGCAGGATGGTTAGTCACGTACGACAAGAACCGACGCCTTTGCATGGCGGACGACTCGTGCGGCATTTGGGCCCAAAAGATAGTCTTCCAGCTCCGGGCGGTGGGAGGCCATGACGATCAGGTCACAGCCACACTGCTCTGCATGGAAGATGATCTCCCGATAGATGGTGCCGTGCGCAACAATGCGATGCACCTGAATATCTTCGGGAAAATGCTTCTCGGCGTAAGCCTTTAACGCCTTGTCGGTCTCCTTCAGAGCGTTCTGCTGATAGTTCTTGGGAAAGAAGCCCGCCACCATCGACATGCCGAAATCAGGCACCACGGTGATGACGCTGAGCTGCGCGCCGAAGGACCGGCAGCAGGCAATCGCGCTCTGCACGGCCTTGTGCTGTGCTTCCGCGTCCGCGAGATCGATTGCCAAGAGTAGGTGCTTGTACATGCCTTCCTCCTGTCACGGTCAGGCTTGAGCACGCCTTGCCTGGGGATTGGTGCTCAGGCCGCGTCGCTTCTGCAGCAGGTAGACCAGACCCAGCAACAGCAGTGCGGGAATGAAGAAGAGCTCTTTCGGTGGCCGCTCCGGATTGGGCACGAGCAGGTAGTTGATGTCCCAGCCCATCCCCACGCCAAAGCGGCTTGCATCGCTGCCTTCCATAACGGTGGTAATGGATACCGTATCGCCCATCGGTGCGACCATCAGCCCTGCGTTCATCAGGCGCTGTTGAGCCTCGGCCTGGGGCCCGAGATTGAGCATGACGACCTTTTCGACGTCATCGAAGGTAGCTGGATCGTAGCCCGCGATTTGCATCCTGAGGAATCCGTTATGCGGCGCCTGATCCACGTACTCGAAGATTTCACCAGCAGGCCGCTCTACATATTGCGGCGCAACCATGTCCATCCAGAATCCGGGACGGAAAAGGGTGAAGGCAACGAGAAGCAGGGCGATGCTCTCGTAGAAGCGGTTGCGCGTGTAGAAGTAGCCCATCGTGCCGGCGGCGAAGACCAGCATGGCGATGATGGCGATGACGATGATCAGTATGAGCTGCAGCGGCCCCTCGATCCCGATCATCAGAAGCTGATAGTTGAATATGAAGATGAAGGGCAGCACCACGGTGCGGGCTGAGTAGTAGAAAGCCTGGACACCGGTGCGTAGAGGGTCGCCTCGCGATATTGCGGCGGCGGCAAAGGACGCGAGCCCTACCGGTGGCGTAGCGTCTGCCATGATGCCGAAGTAGAAGACGAAGAGGTGCACCGCGATCAGGGGCACCACCAGACCCTGCTGTGAACCCAGCTCAGCGATCACCGGCGCCATCAGGGAGGCTACGATGATGTAGTTTGCCGTGGTGGGCAGCCCCATACCCAGAATCAGGCTGAGGAGCGCGGTCAGGAGCAGGATGATTATCAGGTTACCGCCCGATACCTGCTCGATGACCTGGGTGAGCACCTGGCCGACGCCGGTTTGAGCGACCACGCCGACGATTATTCCGGCTGCAGCGGTGGCGACGCCAATGCCGACCATGTTCCGGGCGCCGGTCACCAGGCCATCGAAAAGGTCGCGCACGCCCTGGCGCATCGCACCCCCATAATCATGCTCCTCCTCGCGGAAGAGCGCGGTCAGGGGGCGTTGAGTCAGCATGATGAAAATCATGAAGGCGACCGCCCAGAACGCGGATAATCCAGGCGACAGGCGCTCTACGATGAGGCACCAGATCAGGATGACCACCGGCAGCAGATAGTAGAGGCCGCTCTTGACGGTAGGGCCGACTTCCGGTGTTTGCAGAACCGGCGCGTTTGGATCATCGAGTTTGAGCGGTGGCACCCGCGTGGCGTACCAGACCAGCCCCACGTAAGCGGCCAGCACGGCCACTGCCACGATGTAGGTCGCTATGGGGCCGAAGGCTTCCCTCGTCCAGCCGATGCCGTAGTAGACGAGGCCGGAGAGGATGATCAGGCTGGTGACGGTGATCCCGAAGTTGATCAGGCTATGGTAGAAAGGCTTCGCGTGAGGCCGCTCCAGCCCGATCATGTTCGCTTTCAGTGCTTCCAGATGCACGATGTAGATCAGGGCGATGTAGGTGATCATCGACGGGAGAAAGGCGTGCTTGATCACCTCGACGTAGGGGATCCCGACGTACTCCACCATCAGGAACGCTGCGGCGCCCATCACCGGCGGCATGATCTGACCGTTGATCGAGGAAGCCACCTCGACCGCGCCTGCCTTCTCCGATGAGAAGCCGACGCGCTTCATCAAGGGGATGGTGAAGGTTCCGGTCGTCACCGTGTTCGCGATCGAGGAACCTGAGATCAGGCCGGTTAGGCCTGAAGCGACGACCGCAGCCTTTGCGGGGCCGCCGCGCAGGTGCCCCAGCAGCGCAAAAGCAACCTGAATGAAGTAGTTGCCGGCCCCGGCACGATCCAGCATCGATCCGAAGAGCACGAAGAGGAAGACGAAGGAGGTAGAAACACCGAGAGCAATGCCGAAGACGCCTTCAGCGGTGAGCCACTGCTGCGACATCACGCGGGAGAAGGAGGCGCCGCGGTGCGCAATCATATCCGGCATGTAGGGGCCGGCGAAGGTGTAGAAGAGAAAGATCGTGGCGATGATCGTCAGCGCTGGACCGAGGGAACGGCGGGTGGCCTCGAGCAGCAGGACCATGCCCATCCCGGCGACCATCAGGTCAAGCGTCGTGGGAGCTCCGGGACGCAGCGCCAGCTCGCGGTAAAAGATGTAGAGATAGCCCGCGGCAAAGGCGCCTGCGGCAGCCATCAGCCAGTCGAGCTTGGGAATACGGTCTAGGGGCGTTGGGCGGCTTGCAGACCAGGCCACCACAAAAGAGGTCGCAGCCGCGAGGCCGAAGATCAGCAGTCCATCCAGGTCGCCGGCCAGCGCTTGACGTACCGCGGCGAAACCCGCGCCAACACCGCCTATCACGAAAAAGATGGCAAAGAGCGGAAACTGTCGGGCGCTCGCGATGATCCCGGGGAAAGCGGTAAAGGCTAGGAACAAGGCAAAGGCCAGGTGGATCGACCGCGCCTGGGTATCGTTGAAGATCAGAAAGCCCAGCATGAAGGGCAGGGGAGAAGCGTACCAAACTTGGAAGAGGGACCAGGCAAGCGCCACCCCGTAAAGAAGACGCGCGGGAAAACCCTGCGGGTTACGCGCGCCCGTGTCGGCTTTTGCGACCAGATCTTCGGGAGCAGGACGCTCTTGACCCTTAGCGAGGCTCGTGTCGCTCATCCTGTCCGACCCTTCCTTAATGTCTTATCTCCGGGGAAAGAGAGGGCCGCCTCATGGACGCGGCCCTCTCTCACATCACTCAGAGGAGTCCAGCTTCCTCATAGTACTGCTTGGCGCCGTCATGAAGCGGAGCCGAATTACCCTGACTGACCATCGTCTCCTTCTCGAGGATATCGAAAGCCGGGTGCAGGGAAGTGAAGGAGTCGAAATTCTCGAACACGGCCTTCACGACTTCATAGACCACATCATTAGGTGTGCGCGTAGAGGAAACGACCGTGGCACCCACGCCGTAGGTGTGAATATCCTCTTCATTGTTG
This sequence comes from Rhodospirillaceae bacterium, assembly GCA_029265995.1. Lineage (GTDB taxonomy): Bacteria > Pseudomonadota > Alphaproteobacteria > Kiloniellales > DSM-21159 > Aquibaculum. Next base: position 24,150 of record JAJUFM010000037.1, read on the forward strand.
TAGGTCCCGGCCGGGATCACTGCGTTGAAGTAGTAGGGATTTTCTTCGACCAGTTCATCCACGGCTTCGCCTTCGAGAGAGACGAGCTGCGCATCGCAGGTCGCAACCGGTTCCGCGATCGAGCCGGAGGGGTGACCCACGGTGAAGAGGAAGGCGTCGATGCGATTGTCGCAGAGCGCCTGGGCCTGTTCACGCGACGGGAGTTCCGACGCCAACTCGAAGTCATCCATGGACCAGCCGAGCCTGTCGATCAGGATCTCCACCGCCGCCCGTTGGCCGGATCCAGGGTTACCGACGTTAACGCGCTTACCCTTCAGATCCTCGAGGCTCTCGATGCCGGCATCAGGACGAACCACCAGCGTCAGCGGTTCCGGATGCAGGGAAAAGAGCGCACGCAGCTCCTCATCCGGTCCGGCATCGGCAAACTGGCCAACCGCGTTCATGGCGTTGTACTGAACGTCGGACTGTACGATGCCAAGATCGAGCTCGCCCTGACGAATGGTGTTCACGTTGAACACGGAGCCGCCGGTGCTTTCGGCGGAACAGCGAATACCGTGCTCCGAGCGTCCCTGGTTGACCAGGCGGCAAATGGCTCCCCCCGCCGGATAGTAGACGCCGGTGACGCCACCCGTACCGACGGTCACGAACTGCTGCTGAGCCTGGGCTGCAGTGGGAGCAAGCAAGCCATAGGAGCCTGCTGCAAGGGCTGTCGCCGCGACTGTGAGGGCGATCCTCTTCATCTTACATTCCTTCTCTCAGTTTACTGGCTGTGGGGGTGAGGGGGCCGCGAACGGCCAAGCCCGGGCCGGCGCCAAGGGCGAAAGCGGTTGCTGGTGTCCAGCAACCGTTCCGGGAAGCACCCATTTCAATGATAGCGGAGTCGATGATCAAACCCAGCAAGCACCAACCCTTGATAATCACCCTTCCACGGCGTTATGCGCCGCTTGTCCTAGACTAAAGCATTCTTTGCACGTTTGTGGCTAGAGTGGATCGCACTTAGCCTACGTCAATCGCACGGATTGCTGAGCAGGAAGCCTAGTCAGCTCAAGGAGATAAGCAGTTTTGCGCCGCTACCGGAGGAGGCGCACGTTCCATTCAAACGCGAATCGCTCCTGGAAGTCTTCTGATTTCTGGAGCGATGATGGCTGCTAGGCTAAGGGCGCGGTGCGGTTCTTCCATCCTGATAGTCTAAGAGAGTTCGCAATTGGGCTGCAGTCCCGAGAGGGCGACCGATCGCAGCAGCACCCCTGGCAACGGTTTCTACCAGCGCGGCGTTATCTGGGGCGCGGCTGCCGTCTGGTAGTAGAAGGTTGTTCTCGAACCCCACCCTGACGTGACCACCAAGCGCCGCGCCGGCAATGGCGCAGGCAGCTTCCTTGGGGCCAAAGGCACAGAGCGACCAGGGGTTCTGGAGCCTGTTCGCAGCGAGAAAAGGTAGAAGGTCTGCAGGCGCCGAGATTTGTCCCTCGCTATAGCGTCCGAGGACGAAGAGCAGGAAATGCGGACCCGGCGGCAAGACTCCGCGCGACACGAGATCCTCAAAACGGGCCACATCCTCGGCAGAATAGAGAATGAACTGCGGCTGAATGCCGGCCTCCTGCGCCCAAAAGAAAAAGCGTCTCGCCTCAACTTCTGCCTCGGCATCGGGAACCA
>JAJUFM010000095.1 GCA_029265995.1 Rhodospirillaceae bacterium
AGCCTCCATGCCGCTGGGTTTGAGCTGGGGGCGACCCTTCAAGCCCTTCAGCCGTGCGATCTCCTCGCGCAGCGCCGCATTCTCCTGCTCGAGCCCGGATACGCGCTCCAGAAGCTGCAGCACCACGGCTTTCAGCTCCGCGGGAGGTACGCCGTCCAGATCAAAACCGCTGCTCCCATAATCAAAGGGAATCACTGTAGTGTAGCGCGCGTCGCGACAACCCAAAGTGACTCTGCGGCGAAACTTCTGCCCGGGGTCTTACCTCTATTACGCTGATACCAAGGCCGGCCTGGCGGTTTTTGATGCCGGGGCGTTTCTCGGATCGAAACCGCCATGAGCCGACAGCTTACTTCTATGGGATTGGCCTGAGCAATTCCATATCCCTGTCGAGCGCAGTAAGCATCGAACGGTGCCTGATTGCACCGCTATGGCTACCCTTATCGGGCAGCCATAGCCTCCTGCACCCAGCCATCGAACTCTTCCTGATTGGCGGCAATCCAAGCGTCTGCAATGCGCTTCAACTCAGCGTTCGTTGTGGCGCCGGCGCCTAGTTTGCCCTCCCATTCGCTCCACGTGGTCAGAGGCCAGCGGGCCTGTTCAATGAAAGCCTTCGCGGCCGGATTATCTGCGACAAATGATTTGTTGCCGAGCGTGCGCCAGTTCCACGGGCCAACTGCCATACGACAGGGATCTTGGCCTCCAGCACATCCGACGACGTTGTCAATTTCATGCGTTTCTGGTTTGGCGACTCCCTCAGGTAGGGCATCATATGGGATTGGCAGCCAAACTACATCCTCACCGGGCTTCAGTCGATAAACCACCCAAGAAGGACTCCACGTATAAAGGAGAATTGGCTCCTCGCGGTCGATGCGGGCGAAAGCCTCACCGACGAGCGGCTCATATTTGGCGCGCACAGAGCGCACGGTAGCGCCAAGCCCGAACTCCTCGATCTGAAAATCGACCACGTCACCGCATTTCCATGCGGGATCGCAGTTAATGAGACTAGCCTTTCCGTCACCGCTATTGTCGAACAGCGCCGCGATCTCGGGATCTTGCAACTGCTGAATGTTTGTAATGTCGTACGCTTCAGCCGTTTTCCGATCGATCATATAACCGTTGATGCCGCCCCCGATAATAGTCCCGTCATTCATCAGCTCAGCACTGTCCTCGATCTGCTCCACTGCTGGCTGGGTTTGCGGCCAGTTAATGTCGCCCGTCATATCTAGGTCACCTTGCGAGATCGCCTGCAAGATGGCGGACATGTTCATGGTGGACCGTTGCACGTGATAACCAAGCCTTTCAAGGCCGGCGACTAGAATATGGTCCTGAACGTAGTTGGCGCCGAGGCTATCAGAAGAAGCAAAACGAATAATCTTCCCTTCGCCTGGCAATTCCTCCGTGAAACCTGGTGTACCCAGCATTGACGCGGTTAAGGTAGTTACCACTGCCAAAACAGCCGATCGTCCACTAAACGATATCATTTTATCTCCCCTTTATATCGTACCGGATTATTGCTCCCACGGCACACAGTATTAAGATTGTTGATGCTTAGCCTCGAGACTTTCTTTGGCATTACGCCAAGGAAAAAGCGATTGGGAGAGCGCCATGCGAAAGCCGCGCCTTGGCGCCCGTTTACCTCGATCTGCTAGACCCTGCGTGATGCGGTCCAGGATCATCGCCAATAGCACGATGCCGATGCCACCAATGGCAGCCATGCCAACGTCAAGTCTGCCAAGCCCCTGCAGTACAACGAGGCCCAGTCCCTCTGCGCCAATCATAGCCACGATGACCGACATAACCATCGCCATCAAAACGGTTTGATTTAGACCGCCGAGGATTGTAGGCAATGCAAGCGGAAGCTGCACTTCCCAAAGAAGCTGTCGCTCGGTGGCTCCGAATGCGCGTCCTGCCTCCACCATCTCAGTGTCGACCATTCGAATACCCAGATTGGTGAAACGGATAAGTGGTGGCACGGCAGCCACGATAACGGCGATGCCGCCTGCAACTGTCCCGACGCCAAACAGCATCACGACCGGCACTAGATAAACGAAGCTGGGGGTGGTTTGCATCACGTCGAGCACGGGCCTGGTTACCGTCCAGGTGCGGTCGCTGCGGGCGCAAAGGATGCCAATCGGAATTCCAATGATCACGCAAACGACGATCGCAGTGGCAATCAGTGACAACGTTGTCATTGCCTCAGACCACAGGCCTATGAAGGCGATAGCGATCAAAGACACGAATGTAAAAATTGCAACACGGTGGGAAGCAACCCACCACGCAAGAAGCACAAAGGCGATCGCAATGAGCGGAAACGGAGCGGTCTGCAAGGTACTTTCTATTGTGGTCAGCAGGCTTTCAATTGGCCATTTTATAGTCTGAAAAACTGGCCGAAAATGAATCGCAAGCCAGCGAACGGCAACCTGAATCCATTGATCAAGCGGGATTACGTAGAGGTTGTCCACATTGAACATGATCAGTAGCCTGCAGCTTTAGAATGAGAGGATCTAGCGGACGGCGTTCCGATGCGGGATAGGACCTGCAGCGGGTCAACGCGGCCCATAAACCGGCGGTCTTTGTCAACCACAGCCATCGGCCGATCCGGATGGAAGGCGCCAGCCATCTCCGCCAGCTTGGTTGTACTACAAACCGCCTCGTAATCTTGGGTCATAAGAGACTGCACGGGTACATCGTCTTTGACGTCTTGCATTTGGTCGGTACGCACGACTCCGACGACCCGCCCGCCGTCATCAACGACGAACATAGGGCCGCCCCCCACGCTCAGGATTGATGCCGTAACAGCAGTACCGTACCGCAGCGGTTCGGCGGGCGTCATCACCGAGCTCGCCTCGAATAGGCGCGCCCGGTCCACATCACGTGTAAAGGCGGCAACGTAGTTGTTCTTGGGATTCTGCACGATGTCTTCAGGCGTGCCTTCTCGAACCACCTTTCCGTCAGACATGATCGCAATCCGCGTACCCAGCTTCAGCGCTTCTTGAAAGTCGTGGGTGATAAAGAGTATTGTTTTCTTCAATGCCTTCTGCAAGCGCAGGAGTTCATCCTGCATTTCGGTTCGGATCAGCGGGTCGAGCGCGCTGAATGCCTCGTCCATGATCAGCACATCGGCGTCAGTCGCAAGCGCGCGCGCTAGTCCGACGCGCTGGCGCATGCCGCCGCTTAGTGCGCTAGGAAGATGGCCCGCCCAGGCCGAAAGACCAACGACATCGAGAATGCCCATCGCCTTTTCTCGCCGCTCCTTGGCTCCGATACCGCGCAACTTAAGGCCGAACTCGGCATTCTCCGCCACTGTCCTGTTGGGCAGAAGTGCGAAATGCTGGAACACCATAGAGATGCGTGTGCGACGGATTTCCCGCATCCGCGCCTCGCTGGCCGAGGTAATTTCTTCCCCGTCGATGAGAATGCGACCCGCATCAGGCTCAATAAGTCGATTGATGCACCGCGCCAGGGTGGATTTACCGGAGCCTGTTAGACCCATAACCATGTATATTGCCCCGGCAGGCACCGCCAGCGACACGTCCGTCAGTCCCGCAACATGCCCCGTGTTCGCAAGCACGGACTCTTTTGTCTCGCCGGCCTTCAACAGTTCCACAGCTTGCTGAGGCGATCTGCCGAAAACCTTATAAATACCCTCAATCCTAATGCGATCGGTCACCCAAACCTCCCTTCTCACCCATACCGCCCGTCCGTACCTGGTCGCGTTGGCGCTTCCTTCACGCTAGACCGGATCGCGTTTGATCTGAACCACTATGGGGTTCAGTCAAACGCGTGAATCCGGTCTACATCAAATAGATAGAGCAGATTCACGCGCCGCATTCGGATCACTTCGTGAACCTTATTTGGCGCGATCTGCTCTAGCATCATCCTCTGATGTCCGCCTGTTCGAGCCTTGTCGGACAACTCATGAACAGAGTTCATGTGCCCACAAGAATTGCTCCTTTGACAAGCCTCCAGGCGCGTTCCAAGCTCGATCTACCTCGGCAATATGAAGAGCGAACAAAGACTTGAGGGGCGATTGTCGCCGTGAACAAGTCGTCAGCCGGGGACACGCAGGGAGGCGAGAGATGCCAATCACCAGACACCGCACTACCAGGGCAGTTGCTCTGGCGGCGGGCGCTACCACCCTTTTTGCGGTCGCCGCGACCGCCTCCGCCCAATCCATCACGGTGGTGTCGGGCGGCGGAGCCTACTCCCAGAGCCAGATCGAGGCCTATCACAAGCCCTTCGCGGCGGAAACAGGCGCCACCGTGAACTCGGCCGACTACAACTTTGATCTGGGGCCGATCCGCGCACAGGTGGAAGCAGGCAACGTCCACTGGGATGTAGCGGACGTGGAGGAGCATCAGGCGATTCGAGGTTGCGCCGAAGGCCTCTTCGAAAAGATCGACATCAGCGACATGCCGGCAGCCGCCGACGGAACACCGGCCGAAGAGGACTTTATCGAAGGCACCTTCAGCGAGTGCGCCATTGGTACCATCCTCTTCTCCACCATCTACGCCTATGACGAGCGGCAGTTCTCCGACGGTCAGGAACGGCCAACCACCCTCGCCGACTTCTTCGACGTGGAGAAGTTCCCCGGTCGCAGGGGCTTGCAGAGCAAGGGTCAGGGCACCCTGGAGTTTGCGCTCATGGCGGACGGCGTCCCGCCCGAGGAGGTCTATGACGTGCTCAGCACGGAAGAAGGCATGAACCGAGCCTTCTCGATGCTGGAAAGGGTCAAGGACGACGCTGTCTGGTGGGACACCGGAGCCCAGAGCGTGCAGATTCTGGCCGATGGGGAAGTGGCTATGACGATCTCCTGGAACGGCCGCATCCAGACAGCGATCGACGAAGAGCAGCTACCGGCGAAGATCGTCTGGGACAACCAGATGTGGATGCTCAACATGTGGTCGATTCCCAAGGGTGGGGCAAATGTCGACCTTGCGCGCGACTTCATCGCCTTCGCTTCCCGACCGGAGAACATGGCTGAGCAGACAAAGCACATCCCCTACGCGCCGGTTCGGCAATCGGCTCTCGAGCTGGTGCCGGAAGAGATTGCCCGCACCCTACCGACCTATCCCGAGAACTTTGCCAACGCGCTGAAGTTCGATGCTTCCTGGTGGGCAGACTACGGGGACCAGACGGAGAACCGCTTTACCAGCTGGCTTGCACGCTAAAGCAGATCGCCTCAGATCGGGTTCGCAAAGTGATCCCGATCTGAGGCGTGAAACTGCCGCTCGTTGATGTAGCCGGACCAAGGCCGGATGCCGCCTTAGTGCCTCCGGCCTCGCCTCTGCGAGGGAGACATCTTGTCCAGCACCGTGATCCGGAGTGTGTCGCCTGCCGTGACGCTCGAGAGCGAGGCGTCGCCTCTCGATTCGTCACTCAAGCGGCGCCTGCGCCGGACCACCCGGCGGCATCGGCTGAGGGCCTTCGCCCTCACCCTGCCGCTGCTCGCCTTCATCCTCCTGTTCTTTGCTCTGCCACTGGTCGACATGATGGCCAGAAGCTTCTACGACCCCCGCGTGGCGAACACGCTGCCCGAGACTGTGGCGGTGCTGGAGGACTGGGAATTTGAAGGTCTACCGCCAGAGGCTGCCTACGCCGCGGTCACCCGGGAGATTCTGGAGCGGCAGGAGGACGGTTCACTGGGGTCGCTGGCGCTGCAGCTAAATCACGAGATCGCCGGCGCTCGCACTCTGCTTTTACGCACCGCAAAGGGTTTGGAAGAAACGCCGTCGCCGGCGGTCGGCTCCTCATACCAGGAACTTCTGACATCCATTCACCGCCAATGGGGCGAACAGGATTTCTGGTCCACCCTGAAGATCATGGGGAACAGCTTTACCCTACGTCACTACCTGGCCGCCTTCGACCAACGCTACGACGCCAACGGGGAAATCGTCGCCCGCCCGGACTACGAGCAGGTTCACGTCATGCTGTTCGGCCGGACTCTCTGGGCCAGCGCGCTGATCGTCGTGCTCACCCTCCTGCTCGGCTTTCCCATCGCCTATCACATCGCGAACAGTCCGCCGAAGGTAGGGAACCTTCTGCTGATCCTCGTGCTCCTACCATTCTGGACAGCGCTGCTGGTCCGCACCGCTGCCTGGATCGTCCTGCTGCAGCAACAGGGCGTTCTTAACGATCTCCTAGTAGCCCTGGGGCTGGTGGCAGACGAGGCGCGGCTGCGGATGATGCACAACATGACGGGCACGATCGTCGCGATGACGCACATCATGCTGCCCTTCATGGTCCTGCCGCTCTACAGCGTCATGAAGAGCATTCCGCCTGTGCACATGCGGGCGGCTGCCTCACTCGGCGCGCCCCCGTTCCTGGCCTTCATCCGCGTCTACCTCCCGCAGACGAAGCCGGGCATTGCCGCCGGCTGCATTCTCGTCTTCATCCTGTGCATCGGCTACTACATCACGCCCGCCCTGGTCGGCGGCCGCACCGGCCAGTTCATCAGCAGCTTCGTTGCCTACCACATCCAGCAGTCCCTCAACTGGGGGCTGGCGGCCGCCTTATCTGGCGTGATCCTGGTGACCGTGCTGCTGCTCTACACGCTCTACAGCCGCCTTTTCGGCGGAGACAGCATCAGGCTGGGATAGGCGGATGTCCGATCAGAACTCCCACTACGGCTTGAGCTACAGGGCCTGGCGGACCTTCTACCGGGCCTTCTGTGTCCTGGTGTATGTCTTCCTGATGCTCCCGATCCTGGTGATCATCCCGCTCTCCTTTAACGCCCAACCCTATTTTACCTTTACGCGGGAGATGCTGACGTTCCAGGCCGACGGCTTCTCCCTGCGCTGGTACGGGGAGCTGCTTTCCAATCCGAACTGGCGGCTGGCCATCGGCAACAGCATCGTGATCGCCTTTGCGTCGACGCTGCTGTCGGTGGTGCTTGGAACGCTGGCGGCTCTCGGCCTCAGCAGCCCCTACATGCCCTTCCGAAAAAGCGTCACCAGCCTGGTCCTGCTGCCGCTGATCGTCCCGCTTATCGTCGTCGCAGCGGGCACCTACTTCTTCTATTCGCAGATCGGCCTGGCGCAGACACTCCCAGGCATCATCGTCGCCCACACGCTGCTGGGGACGCCCTTCGTCGTGATCACTGTCACGGCCACTCTTTCAGGCTTCGATCGCGGTCTACTCCGAGCCGCCGCCAGCCTCGGCGCCACACCGGTGCGGACCTTTTTCAAGGTGGTCATGCCGCTGATCGCGCCGGGGATCTTTTCCGGTGCCCTCTTCGCCTTCGTCATTTCCTTCGACGAACCGGTCATCGCCCTCTTCCTCGCAGGTTTCGATCAGCGGACCGTTCCCATCCAGATGTGGTCCGGGATCAGGGAGCAGTTGAGCCCGGATATTCTGGCCGCGGCCACCCTGCTTATCGTGCTCTCGGTACTGCTGCTGCTGACGGCCGAGGCTTTGCGACGGCGATCCGAGCGGCTGAGAGGTGGGCAGTAGAACTGGTCGATCAAACCTGGTGCGGGACCTGATCCTGCTCTGCTACGTAAGCGTCCCGCGCGTCCAGAGCAGCTTCACGCATTCTGGCGTCCTGCTCCCGGCTGGCGAACAGCCACTCGCGAAAGGCTTCGGCCGCCTCGCGGTTGGCACTGCCACGGTTCTGGTGATCCAGCAGATAGTAGGCGCAGTCGTCATGCACCGTAACCGACGATAACTCCACCAGCCGCTCGCTCCGCAAATCGTCGGCGATGATCGCACCGGCACACAGCGCGATGCCCTGACCGGCAAGTGCCGCGGCGCGCAGCAGGTTGAAGTCTTCGAACACCGGACCTTCAAAGGCGCGCGGCAGCGGCACCTGTGCACGAGCGAACCACCTCTGCCAGCCGCCCACACCGGAATCATGGAGAAGAGTGGCTTTCGTGAAATCATAGGCGCCGGACTTGCCTAACTCTGCGGCAAGGGACGGGCTGCACACGGGCGTGCTCGCGCCCGGCAAAAAGGAGGTCACCCTGACGCCGTCGGCGCGGGGCGCTCCCTCCTTGGAGAAAATCAAGGCAAGGTCGACATCCGAGAAGTCGATGGCCTGACCGTGCAGCGCATACATCACCCGAAGGCGGATGTCCGGATGGCGGCGGCGAAACTGGTCGAGGCGAGGGATCAGCCAGCACACGGCGACCGAGGGGATGGCCGCGATCACCAGCCCGGGAGGGTCCTGAGCCTGGCGGGCGCTCCGACAGGCCGCTTCGATTTCTCCAAAGGAAGCCGTGAGCCTCTGGGCCAAGGCCGCACCATGGGGCAGCAGAGTGAGGCGGTTGCCCTTGCCGCGAACGAAGAGCGGTGCGCCCAGCCAGTCCTCCAGGTGCCGCACCTGATGACTGACTGCGGATTGAGTAACCGAAAGCTCCTCCGCCGCCGCGGAAAAGCTGCCGCAGCGGGATGCGGCTTCAAAGGCGCGCAAGGCCGTGAGCGGCGGATACATGAGGCGTCCTGCTCTTATGAACTAAACTAATGATTGGAGGAAAAAGGCTCTTTTGACAAGCCGGAGCTCGGCGCCCCACTCTCAAGAAAAATCATCGTGACGGAGAGGCGGGATGGAACGGGAGCGCTTTCAGGATTACCGCGGCAACGGCGAAAAGGTAACGCCGACCTTCTCGGCAGGAGAGATGCAGCGCCGGCAGGACGCCATTCGCGGCCACATGGCAAAGGCCGGGATCGACGCCGCGCTTTTCACCTCCTACCACAACATCAACTACTACTCGGATTTCCTCTACTGCTACTTCGGGCGGCGCTACGGCCTGGTCATCGATCATGAAAAAGCGACTTCGATCAGCGCCGGGATCGACGGGGGCCACCCCTGGCGCCGCACCTTCGGCGACAACATCACCTACACCGATTGGAACCGCGCCAACTACTTTCACGCGGTGCGTAGCCTTGTCGGGAATGCCCGGCGCATCGGGATCGAATTCGACCACGTCAACCTCGAGCTGATGCAGCTGCTGAAGAAGGAGTTCCCAGAGGCCGACTTCGTGGACATTTCCGCCCCGGCCATGCGGCTGCGCATGGTCAAGTCGGACGAAGAGATTGCCCATATCACGGAGATGGCGCGCATTGCCGACCTGGGCGGCGCCGCCTGCATCGAAGCAACCGCGGTAGGGGTGCCGGAGCACGAGGTTGCGCTTCACTCCACACGCACGATGGTACGAGAGATCGCGCGTACCTGGCCACACGCGGAGCTGATGGACACCTGGACCTGGTTCCAGTCGGGCATCAACACCGATGGCGCCCACAACCCAGTGACCAGCCGGCCGATCGAGCGCGGGGATATCCTGTCCCTCAACTGCTTCCCCATGGTTGCCGGCTACTACGTGGCGCTCGAGCGGACACTCTTTGCCGAGATCGCCAGTGACGAGCACTTGCGCCTGTGGGAAATCAACTGCCGCGTACACGACCGCGGCAAGGAATTGCTGGTGCCTGGAAAGAAGTGTTCCGAAATCGCCGCAGAGCTGAACGAGATCTATGCCAGCGAAAACCTGCTGCAGTACCGCTCCTTCGGCTATGGCCACTCCTTCGGAGTGCTCTGCCACTACTATGGCCGGGAGGCCGGGCTGGAATTGCGGGAAGACTGCGAGACGGTGCTGGAGCCCGGGATGGTCGTCTCCATGGAGCCCATGATCACCATTCCCGAGAGCCAGCCCGGCGCCGGCGGATATCGGGAGCACGACATCCTGGTGATCACGGAAGAGGGCAACCGCAACATCACCGGCTTCCCCTACGGGCCGGAGCATCTGATTGTGCCGGCGCGCTCAGGCTAACGCAGAGCGAAGGATCGCTGCGCTCGGGACGAACGGCGCTGGGTGGGATGGCGTCCGCGGTTAGCTGCCTCCTCCCGGCGCCCACCCTGGCGGGGCAAGTTCGAAGCCCTGGAAATCGAATGCCGGCGAAACGGTGCAGCCGACGAGGGTCCAGGCGCCGCGGCTGCGGGCGCTTTGCCAGGCGCCTTCGGGTACCAGCAGTTGCGGCCGCTCCCCCGCGCTCAACGCCTTGCCCAGGCGTAGAGTTTCTACGGCCGCGCCGTCATGGGAAAGGGAGAGGTCGAGAGACGCACCGGCGTAGTGATGCCAGATTTCCGTCGCATCGACCCGGTGCCAGTGGCTGATCTGGCCGGCTGCCAGCAGAAAGTATATGGCCGTGCCGGCGCCGCGCCCCGCTTCGGACTGGTGCCGCCAGGTTTCCCGGTACCAGCCGCCTTCGGGATGGGGCTGCAACTGCAGCAGCTCGACGACCCCTTCCGCCGTCAGCCCCTCCATCAGAAACTGTCCTTGCGCGCCCGCACTTCGGCAAAGACCTCCACCGGGTCGGCATTGGACAGCCCAAGCGCTTGCGCCAGGGCGGGATCGTCCGCCCGCAGGAAGGGATTGGTCTCCACCTCCTCGCCAAGGAGCGAAGGCACGGTCGGCTCCTTGCGCGCCCGCCGCGCGTCGATGTCCGCCGCCCGCGCCCGCAGCTTCTCGTGATCGCCTTCGATTGAAAGCGCAAAGCGCGCGTTCGATTGGGTGTATTCATGGGCGCAATAGACTCGCGCACTTGCCGGCAAGCGACGCAGCTTCTGCAGAGAGTCCCACATCTGTGCAGGCGTGCCCTCGAACAAGCGGCCGCATCCCAGGGCAAAGAGCGTGTCGCCGCAAAAGAGGGCGTCGGAGTCGGCAAACCAGTAGGCAATATGCCCGCGCGTATGGCCAGGCACGAAGAAAACCTCTGCCTCTGCTTTGCCAAGAGCCACCCGGTCGCCTTCGCGCACCTCCAGATCGATGCCCGGAATTCGCGCAGTATCATAGGAAGGTCCGATGATCCGGCAGCCCGTGGCCTGCTTGATCTCCAGATTGCCCCCTACATGGTCGCCATGATGATGGGTGTTGAGGATGTGAGTGATGCGCCAGCCCAAGCGCTCCGCCTCCTGCAGAACCGGCGCGGCGACCGCCGGATCGACCACCGCAGTCTCGCCGGTCTCCGCGCAGTGCGCCAGGTAGACGTAGTTGTCGCTGAGGACCGGAATCTGATGAATTTGCAGCCTGCTCATGGCGTCTAGATAGCAGAGGCCGAAACGAGCTCCAAGGCGCTTGCGATTCCGTCTCTGCGCCGTTTGGATTAGCATCGCCCTCATGTCGAACGACGTTCTAGATCTTGCGGACTTCTACGCGACCCGGAGCGGCCAGGTGGCGCGGCACCTGATCCGGCGTCAGATCCGTGCGCTCTGGCCGGGGGTGCGCGGGGAGGTCATCGCCGGGTTCGGCTACAGCACCCCCTATCTTCGGCAGTTCCGGGGCGAAGCGGAGCGCATCCTGGCATTCATGCCGCCGCGTCAGGGCGCCATTCCCTGGCCTCCAGAGGGCCCCTTCTGCACCTGCCTGACGGAGGAGCAGGCCCTGCCCCTGCCCAACTATTCGGTAGAGCGCGTGCTGCTGGTGCATGCGCTGGAGCACAGCGAAAACCTGGAAGAGCTGCTACGCGAGGTCTGGCGCGTGCTCAAGGGAGAAGGCCGCCTCTTGGTGGTTGTCCCGAACCGTCAGGGAGTCTGGGCACGTTTGGAGCGCACCCCCTTCGGCCAAGGCCAACCCTATAGCCCGGCCCAGCTTTCGCGCCTGCTGCAAGCGCATTTGTTCACGCCGATGGAGAGCCGCGAAGCGCTGTTCATGCCTCCCACCAACCGACGCTGGCTGCTGCGTACGGCACCGGCCTGGGAGCGTGTCGGGGCACGCTGGTTTCCTCGAGTTGCGGGGGTCAACCTGCTGCTTGCGAAGAAGCGACTCTATGCGGCACGACCAGCCAAGGCTTATCCCGCCCTCAAGCATCGCACCTTGATACTTCCGGCGCCGGTGCGCGCGCAGCCCTCCCCAACACGACGCCAGCGCTACTAGAGCGGATCCGGCTGCTCCTTATCGCATGGGAAAGCGCGGGAGAGTTGCGAGACCTTCTTGCCTAGGGGACGGCTTTCATGGAAGCATGCGCTACACATAATGCTAGAAAGCACAGGGAGGAAGTTCATGCGTCGGAGAAGCCTGCTTGCCTTTGCCGCGACGGCGGCTGTTGGAATAGCCGTTCCCCTTGCCCTC
>JAJUFM010000176.1 GCA_029265995.1 Rhodospirillaceae bacterium
CGCGCGGCCTCGACGATCACCGTGTCCACCCCCAGCTGGCCGGCACGGATGGCACAGACGTAGCCGCCGGGCCCCGCCCCTATTACCAGGAGCTGGCAGGAAAGCTCCTTCATCCTCAGGCCTCCAGAAAGAGCATCGCGGGGGTCTCCAGCAGGCTCTTCAGCCGCTGCACAAAGGTCGCCGCGTTCCAGCCGTCGATCACCCGATGATCGAAGCTGGAGGAGAGGTTCAACATCTTGCGCGGCACGAAGGCCCGACCGTCCCAGTGCGGGCGTACCGCGATCTTGTTGACCCCGACGATTGCCACTTCCGGGTGATTGATGATCGGCGTCGAGACGATGCCACCGAGCGCGCCCAGGGAGGTGATAGTGATGGTGGAGCCGGTGAGCTCCTCATGCTTTGCCGTGCCGTCCCGAGCGGCCGCAGTCACGCGCGCCAACTCTTCGGCGCAGTCGCGCAGACCCAAGGCCTCGGCGTGGCGCACCACGGGAACCATCAGGCCACCAGGCGTCTGGGTGGCGATGCCCGCATGCACCGCCCCATAGCGGCGCAGAATGCCCGCTTCGTCATCATAAAGCGCATTGACCAGGGGCTGTTCTTCCACGGCCTTCACGAGAGCCCGAACCAGGAACGGCAGGAGCGTGAGGCGAACGCGGCCACTGCCCTTGGCGTTAAGCTTGCCACGCAGGTCCTCCAGCGCGGTGACGTCGATTTCCTCCACATAGGTGATGTGCGGGATCCGATCCTTTGCCAGCCTCATCCTTTCGGCGATGCGCCGGCGCAGCCCGATAATCCGGATTTCCTCGACTTCATGGCGCCGCTGCGGAGGGCCAGCCGCCACACCGCCCCTGGTGAAGGCATCAAGGTCTTCGTGAGTGATACGGCCGGCCGGACCGCTACCGCGGACCTGGCGCAGATCGATGCCCGCTTCGCGCGCCCGCAGGCGCACCGCCGGCGAGGCCAGTGGCCGCTCCCCCTCGGGCCGCGGCAAGGCGCTGCCGGCTGCCGGACGGGACGGCCTCAAAGCGGCCGCAGCTTCCTCACCCGCGGTTTCTTGCGAAAGCTGGGGCTGAGGACCAGGATCGGCCTCCTCTCGAGGTGCAGGGCTTGCCGCCTCAGGCTGCGGTTCGGATACCGCCGGTTGCTCCATCGATGCGCTTTCCGTCGCCTCGTCCGGCACGGTCAGCTTCACCAGCGGCGCACCAACCGCGAGCTTGTCCCCCACCTCTCCTGCCAGCCAGGCAACGACACCGTCGCGCGGTGCGGGAATCTCGACGGTAGCCTTGTCGGTCATCACCGCCGCCAGGGTGTCGTCCTCGCGCACCACGTCGCCGACCTTCACCTGCCATTCGACCAATTCCGCCTCGGCGACGCCTTCGCCGATGTCCGGCAGCTTGATGACGAGTTCGGCCACGGCTCACGCCTCCATCGTCTCGACCAGGGCCTCGGCCACCCGCCTGGGACCGGGGAAGTAGTCCCACTCCTGGGCGTGGGGATAGGGGGTGTCGTAGCCGGCGACCCGCAGGATCGGCGCCTCCAGGTGCCAGAAGCATTCCTCCTGCACCAGCGACACCAGTTCCGCCCCGAAACCTGACGTGAGGGTCGCCTCGTGCACCACCACACAGCGGCGAGTCTTCTTCACCGAAGCGACGATGGTTTCTAGGTCGAGGGGCAGCAGCGTCCGCAGGTCGATGACCTCAGCATCGATCTCCGCCTCCTCGGCCGCGCAGAGAGCGACGTGCACCATGGTGCCATAAGCCAAGACGGTGACCGCCCGCCCAGGCCGGCGCACCACCGCTTCGCCGAGCGGTAGCGCGAAATGTCCCTCCGGCACCTCTCCCAGCGGATGCTGCGACCAGGAGGTAACCGGACGGTCCGGGCGGCCGTCGAAGGGGCCGTTGTAGAGCCGCTTGGGCTCCAGGAAAATCACCGGGTCCGGATCTTCGATCGAGGCAATGAGCAGGCCCTTGGCATCGTGGGGGTTGGAGGGCACTACCGTCTTCAGACCCGCAACGTGGGTAAAGAGGGCCTCGGGGCTCTGGCTGTGGGTCTGGCCGCCGAAGATGCCGCCACCTGTGGGCATGCGAATGACCATGGGGCAGGTGAACTGCCCCGACGAGCGGTAGCGGATGCGCGCCGCCTCCGACACGATCTGATCATAGGCCGGATACATGTAATCGGCGAACTGGATCTCGATGCAAGGCCGCAAGCCATAGGCCGCCATGCCGATGGCAGTACCGACGATACCGGACTCGTTGATCGGCGTGTCGAAGCAGCGCGAGACGCCGTACTTTTGCTGCAGGCCCTGCGTGCAGCGGAAAACCCCCCCGAAGTAGCCTACGTCCTCTCCAAAAACGACGACCTTCTCGTCTCGAGCCATGGAAACCTCCATCGCCGAGCGGATGGCCTCGATCATGGACATGCGCGCCATGATCAGAACCCCGCCTTCTGGCGCTGGCGCCGCAGATGTGGCGGCATAGTCTCATAAACCCCTTCAAACATGTCCCGGGGCGAGGGACGGCCACCAGAATGCATAGTGCCGTGGCTTTCCGCCTCACGTTGGGCGCTGATTACCTCGTCGCGGATTTCCGCCTCGGCCTGCTTCTGGCGCTCCTCGGACCAGGCCCCGAGCTTGATGAGATGGTTCTTGAGCCGGATGACCGGGTCGCCCAGGGGCCAGGCATCGGATTCTGCCTTGGGACGATAAGCAGAGGGATCGTCGGAGGTCGAGTGGGCGCCGACGCGATAGGTCACATGCTCGATCAGGGTGGGGCCGAGATTGCGGCGCGCGCGCTCCACCGCCCACTTGGCCACCGCATGCACTGCCAGATAGTCATTGCCGTCGACCCGCAGGGCCGGAATGCCGAAGCCCAGGCCGCGCGCCGCGAAGGTGCCCGAGCCGCCCCGGGCGATTCCCTGAAAGGTGGAGATGGCCCACTGGTTGTTGACAATGTTCAGCACCACCGGCGCGCGATATGTGGAAGCGAAGACGAGGCCGGCGTGGAAGTCGCTTTCCGCGGTGGAGCCGTCGCCGATCCAGGCGACCGCGATGCGGCTGTCGCCGCTGATCGCCGAAGCCATGGCCCAGCCCACCGCCTGGGGGAACTGGGTAGCGAGGTTACCTGAAAGAGAGAAGAAGCCGTAGTCCTTCGCTGAATAGAGCACCGGCAGCTGTCGTCCCTTCAGGGGATCCGCCTCGTTCGAGAATATCTGATTCATCATCTCGACCATGGGGTAGTCCCCGGCGATCAGCAGCCCGGCCTGGCGGTAGGTTGGAAAGTTCATGTCTCCCGGCTCCAGCGCCCGGCGGAAGGCACAGCTCACCGCCTCCTCCCCCATGTGCTGCATGTAGAAGGAGGTCTTCCCCTGGCGCTGGGCGGTCAGCATGCGGGCATCGAAGGCACGCAGCCGCATCATGTGCCGCAGCCCCTCGAGCAGCTCCCCCTGAGTCAGGGTGCCGGCCCAGGGTCCGACTGCCTCGCCGTCTCGGTTGAGCACCCGGATGATGGAGTAGGCCAATTGCCGGATCTCGCTGGGATCCACATCCACAGGCGGACGCGGCACCGAACCGGCGCGGGGAATCTGGACGTGGGAAAAATCAGGCTGCTCTCCCGGACGAACCTCCGGCTCCGGCACATGGAAACTCAGCGAAGCTGCCGTCTGCTCGTTCATGTCGCCAACCTCGGTTTCCCATCGAAGCGTTCCGCGAACCGCCAGTGGCGCATTTCACGAAACGACTTCCTTCCCTAGCGTGAACTATATCCATAATCCAACGCAAGGTGGCATCGCTCTGAGGCCAGGCAGTCCGCTGGAGACTTACCGGCGTCGTCCTGAG
>JAJUFM010000185.1 GCA_029265995.1 Rhodospirillaceae bacterium
GGCGAGTATGGCGCGCGCCGCATCTATGAAGGTCAGCTCGCAGTCATGGGGCGATCCAACAAGGGCCCCCTCCTGCAGCACATGTTGGAACAGGAACTCGAGCATCTGCGGCATTTTGACGAAATGCTGCCGGAGCGCCGCGTCCGCCCCACCCTCTTGCAGCCGGTCTGGCACTTCGCGGGTTTTGCCCTTGGTGCGGCGACGGCGCTCATGGGGGAGCGTGCCGCCATGGCCTGCACCGTGGCGGTAGAGGAGGTTATCGACGAGCACTACGCCCAGCAGGCCGAAGAACTGGCAGACGAACCCGCCGAGAAAGATCTCCGAGAGACAATCGAGCGGTTCCGCGAGGAAGAACTCGAGCATCGTGACATCGGCCTGGAACACGAAGCCGAGCAGGCCCCAGCCTATGAACTTCTGACAGGAGTCATCAAGGCTGGATCCCGTGCCGCCATCTGGTTGAGCAAGAGGGTATAGCGACGGTTTGGTCGGCATCAGGAAGGCCGAAAGTCAAGGGTGTGCCCAAGTTGGAGAGTTTCGACCGCTCGGCCTCGGTCATCCGGTTCGACCCGGGCAAAACGTCCACTCCTTCGATCCCTGGGAGGAGTACAAGTGCGACTTCTAGCGGTCACTCTATCCTGACCACTTTCGAAGCTGAGCTAAGCCCGGGAGCAGTTGCTCAAGCTTCCAGCTCGATATCCCAATAGAGAAAGTCGGACCAGCTTTCGTGCAGGAAGTTGGGCGGGAAAGACCGGCCATTTTCCTGCAAGCGGAAGGTGGACGGCTGAACTGGCTCGACCAGGGGCGACATGCCGCACTCACGCGGCAGCCGGCTTCCCTTTACCAGGTTGCAGCTTTGGCAGGCGGTCACGACGTTTTCCCAGGTGGTGCGGCCACCTCGCGAACGCGGCAGAACGTGATCGAAAGTCAGCTCTTCTGATGGGTAGTTGTCGCCGCAATACTGGCACTCGAAGCGATCACGCAGGAAGACATTGAAGCGCGTGAAAGCTGGCCGACGGTCCAGATGAACATATTGCTTGAGCGAAATGACGCTCGGCACCCGCATTGTAAAACCAGGTGAGTGCACCTCTCGTTCATATTCGGAGAGCACATTTACCCGATCGAGAAATACAGCCTTGATCGTGTCCTGCCATCCCCAGAGGGATAGGGGGAAATAGCTAAGAGGACGAAAGTCAGCGTTGAGTACAAGCGCCGGCAAGCTTCCGACCGAAGCCACGAGCTCTCCTTTCGCTTCTGCTCGGGAATCGAGCAGGTTGATTTGGCTCCTTCTGTTTACTCCCGTCCGAAATGACGCACAAGATATTGTGGGAGATCGGGACGAGACTTCATCAACTCTTCACACATCAGTGATTCGATACCAGCCGTGGAAGAAGTCAGGACTTGCCAAACACGCGGTGCAGAAATCGCGCGGCGAGTTCAAGTCCCTGCTGATCGATTCCGTGACCGAGTCCCGGCCGCGGGTGCGCCTCAACTGGGACCGCCGCGGCCGTCAAGGTTTGCTCTGCTGATCTCAAAGCACCGAAGGGCACGACCTCGTCGGCGTCCCCATGCACGAGCAGTATCGGCGGCCGCGACTTGATCTCCGCCATCAAGCGCTCAGGCCCCACCAGGTGTCCGGAGAAGCCAGCCACTCCGGCAATTGGCTTGGGGCGTCGCAGGGCCGTGTGGAGCGCCATCATACATCCCTGGCTGAAGCCGAAGAGCGCAAGTCGGCTATCGTCCAGATCGTGACGAGACAGTTCAGAATCCAAAAAAGCGTCCAACACGCCCCGAGCCTCTTCCGCGCCTCGGTAGAGGTCTTCAGGAGCGCGGCTCTGCAGGCTGAACCATTGTCGCCCCATGGGCGCCATGTCACAGGGCATGGGAGCGTTTGGTGAGACGAAGGCCGTATCGGGGAAAAGGGGCGCAAGTACCGGCGCGAGCCCGATCAGATCATTTCCATCCGCCCCCAAGCCGTGCAGGAAAACCACTAGATGCTCTGGCTTGCCTCCGCCATAGGGGGCATGCCGCGGTCCATCGAGTTCAATGGAAGAGGTCACATTCTTCTCCTGCTATCTTAAAGGCTGATACTGCGGCCGGTTCTACATCATGAAGTAGTCACGCAGCCCTGTTTCACCTTGTTTGGAACGTCAAGCTACCCCGCTACCGGAGCTGCCAGGCGGCTGCATGGTGAAACGGCGGTAGTGCCACAGCAGGCGCGCGGCAACCGCCCGGTAGGGTGCCCAGCTTTCCGCCATCTGGCGCAGTTCCTTGCCAGTCGGGCGCACCTCCAGCTGCCGGAGGCTCTGCAGTCCCAACATCAAGCCGACGTCCTCAGCCGGAAAAACGTCAGGCCGTCCGTGGGAAAAGAGCAAGTAGCATTCGGCAGACCACCGCCCAAGTCCCCTCACTCTTGTAAGGCAGGCAATAGCAGCTTCATCATCCAGCTCGTCTATTGACGCCAGGTCCAGTTCGCCCTCTGCGAGCAATCCCGCCAGCGAACGGGCGTAGCGCGCCTTCTGCCTCGACAAGCCTGCCCCACAAAGTGCCTCCTCATCATACTGAAGCAGTTGCTGCGGCTCGAGACTCCCTACAAGCGCTTCGAGCCGTGCCCAGATCGCGGCGGCCGATGCCAAGGAAACTTGTTGTGCCACGATGATGCGCAATAGGGTTTCAAACCCTGGCGGGCGATAGCGAAGCGGTGGCATTCCGGCTTCCGCCACTGCGCGCGCGAAATGCTCATCCAGTTGCGCCAGGCGAGATACAGCCCCTGGCAAGGTCTCCTCGGTGATGCGATCGATCATTCTCTTAGGATGCCGGCTTCATAGGTTCGCTCAAACCTCTTGAGGTTGAGATCAAACGCATTCCGGTTTAGACGGCGAAATCAACGGCGTCTATGACTCCCTCATGGCCGAGACGACTCGCTTCGCCCCTTCACCAACTGGCCGCCTGCACCTGGGCCACGCCTATTCGGCTCTCTTCGCGGCCGACCAGGCCGCCGACGGGCTGTTGCGACTGCGACTGGAAGATATCGACCGTACACGCTGCCGCGTCGAGTTCGAGCAGGGTATACTGGAAGATCTGGCCTGGCTGAATGTGCAATGGTCGGCGCCGCTGCGACGACAGTCCGAACATCTACAGGAGTATGAGGCAGCCCTCCGTCGCTTGCGGGAGATGGA
>JAJUFM010000138.1 GCA_029265995.1 Rhodospirillaceae bacterium
CGGCGGCTGTCCGCCTCTTCCTCGGCACCGTTGATCGCCGGCGACTTGACGCCTTCGAGAATGAGATCGATCCGCTTGCGCAAGATGGCAAAGCTGCGCGACTTCTCAACGAAGTCCACCGCGCCGCTATGCAGCGCTGCCTCCTCATAGATCTGCTCACTCAGAACCGTGAGGAAGATCACCGGCACTTCGAGGCCGTCATCCCGAAGGCGTCTCAGCACCTCGATGCCATTGACCTCTGGCATGCGCCAATCGAGAAGGACGAGGTCCGCCTCTCCTCCATCGCCGAGCCAGCCAAAGAAGGGCTCAGCGCCATCGAAAGCCTCGACAGCGAACTCCGCCTCTTTGAGGTTCTCGGTCAAGGTTTCTCGGAACAAGGGGTCGTCGTCTACGATCGCGATCCGCAAGCGATCGCTTTCCTGACGCACGCCTGCTTCAGCTAGTACCATCTTCCGCCAATCCAAACTCGTTAAGACAGTCGGTCTTCTCCTCTTGCCCCCTGATCTCGTATGTCAGGGACTGCAAGCGCCGCTCTCGCAGCGAGGGGTAGAAATAGATCTCCAGGTCGCATACGCCTCGGCTGTAGGTCCAGATCGTCGCTGGCGACTCCACACGTACATGCGCGGGCTGGCCGAGCAGCTCTACCGTTTCTGCCTCATCGCGCCCTACAATGGTCGTCAGAGTCAGAGGCGGCAAAGGCTTCCGCGGCCCCGCGGCCGGTGGACGCCTCCTTTGCTGGGTGGCCTCCTGCTGCAGCGGAGCCTCTACGGCGGCTTCACCTTCTTCGGGCGATGGGGCCTGCACCTCCTCTTGCGCAGTTGCACAGCCTGCGATGAGGATCAGCGGAAACAGCAGGCCGATCACGGGCTTTGCTGAACGTACCATGCTGTTCCTCATCATCTGGTAATCATTCCTCGGTCGCCCAGATGGGCAGGTCCACTCCGTGTCCATGCTTCGTTGCGCTTTGACAAGCGAAAGAATAGGGCCATTCCGTGAAGCTGCTTGCCGGACATGGATCAGCAGGCCCATCGCCAGCCCTCAGAAAGCCATAGTTAGTATACAGCTCTTTGCTGATTTGCGCATCCAAGGAATAGAGACCCTCCCATAAGCTGAGATTCGTCGGCGCTTCTTCCCCGATGAAGCGAAATTTTTCAAGCCAAAGGTAAAGAAGATGCTCTCGAAAAAGCGTCAGGCGGACAACTATGGCTGTACAGCGGTTACTATGATCGCCTTTTGACAGTATTACACGAAAAAAGTGTTTAAACACTTGCCTTGGCACTACCCCGTTATATCTCTCCTCCCTTGGGAGAAAGGTCCGCCTTCGCAGCAGCTTTATCCTCGCTTGCCTAATGCAGCGACCGATCAAGCGCTTATTGGCCGGAACCAGTTCTAGTTAGCCGGTCTTCACTCACTTTCTACAGCGAGGTGTGAGCACTTGACCCTCGACCAGATGCTCGTCCTGGGACTAATCGCGTGCGGCCTCATACTTTTCGTGTGGGGCAAGTATCGGCACGACCTGGTGGCGCTCATCCTGCTTCTGACCGCCGTAGGACTGGGGCTCGTACCGGCTCAAGAGGCCTTCACCGGACTGGGACACCCCGCCGTCATAACTGTTGCGGCGGTGCTTGTCTTATCCCGGGCCCTCACTCTCACCGGGGCGGTGGACGCCCTAGCGGCGCGCACCCTGCCCAAGCGCGCTTCGACTCCCCTTCTTATACTTTCCTCCTGCCTGCTCGCCGCGACGCTATCGGCCTTCATGAACAACGTCGGCGCTCTCGCCCTGCTGATGCCGGTAGCGATCCAGGCGGCGCACCGAAACTCGATCAGCCCGTCACTACTTCTGATGCCTCTGTCCTTCGCCTCCATCCTCGGGGGCATGACGACTTTGATCGGGACCCCACCGAACCTTATCGTTTCAGGCTTCCGTCGTGCGGCTTCGGACGAAACTTTCGGCATGTTTGACTTCACGCCGGTCGGCCTCGTGGTTGCGTTGGCGGGCATCGCCTTCGTCGCCCTTGTCGGTTGGCGCCTGGTCCCCCGCTCGCGAGAAGGACCACGAGAGGAAGGGGGCCTTTTCGATGTCGGGTCCTTTCTCAGCGAAGTACGATTGACAGCACAGGCTCCCCTCAAGGAATGGACCGTCGGCGAACTGGAAGACCAGCTAAAGGACAAGGATGCCGTCATTCTGGCTCTGGCGCGCGACAAGCGGCGGATCCTGGTGCCGCACCGCACTCGACGGGTGGAACCCGGCGACGTGATCATAATCGAGGCCGACCCGAAGAGCCTCGCACGCACGGCAGCGAGCGTGGGCCTGGAATTGGTAGGGCGGGAGGATGACGATGAAACTCAGGAAAAGCGGCTGCAGTCAGAGGAAGTGAGCCTTCAGGAAGTGGTAGTGCTTCCCGACTCTCGTTTACTCGGCAACAGCGCGCGCGAGCTGCGTCTGCGCAGCCGCTTCGGACTGAATTTGCTCGCTGTCTCCCGACAAGGCCGATCCCGCGGACAGCGACTCAATCAATTGCGTTTCGCACCTGGGGATGTCCTCCTCCTTCAAGGAGAGGATGAGCGGGTGAACCAATTCATCAGCGTCTTCGGCTGTGCGCCCTTGAGCAGCCGCGGACTACGCCTCCCCGACAAGCGCCAGGCGTTGACTGCCGGAGCACTGCTGTTGGGAGGGGCGGCCGTAGCTGCCGCCGGGATAGCACCGCCGGCCTTTGCTTTTGTGGCTGCAGCCCTGCTGACGGTCCTGCTGCGTGTAATGCCCCTGAAGGAAGTCTACAGCTCCATTGACGGATCCGTGATCGTCCTGCTGGCCGCCATGATCCCCGTCGCCAATGCGGTGTCGAGCACCGGAGCCGCTGAACTCATTGCTCGAACCCTGGTCATCCACGTCGCACTGGGCATTCCGATACTTGCCCTTGCCATCATGATGCTGGTGACCATGGCCCTTACCGACGTGATGAACAACGCGGCAACGGCCGCCGTGATGTGCCCCATCGCGATCGGAATCGCCGGAAGCCTCGACGCTTCCCCCGATCCCTTTCTCATGGCCGTAGCCGTGGGCTCCTCTTGCGCCTTCCTCACCCCGATCGGCCACCAGAACAACACGCTGATTCTCGGTCCCGGCGGCTATAGGTTCAGCGATTACTGGCGAATGGGTTTGCCCCTCCAGGTTCTTATCGTGGCTCTGGGCATCCCCACGATCCTCCATGTCTGGCCTCTATAGAGCATACAAACGCTCGCATGCTGTCACTCGGCTTCGACCGGCGCGCAACTTGGCATTTCAGATTGCGGGCAAATCGCTCTAAAGTCTGCGCCCATGAGCACTGCACTGGATCAAGGCGGCCGCCTGGCCGCACTGCGCGGACGCATCGCGGAGATGGTGGGTCCCCGCGGTCTCGTCGAAGAAGCGAATGAAAAGCTCCCCTATCTCCGGGAGCAGCGCGGCCGATACGTGGGTAGCACGCCCTTTGTGGTTCGGCCGGCGAACACTGAGGAAGTCGCGGAGGTCGTACGCCTTTGCGCGGAAGCGGAAATCCCTCTCGTCCCTCAAGGTGGCAACACCAGCCTCGTGGGGGGCTCCATCCCTCATGAAGAGGGAGAGGAGATCCTGCTAAACCTCGGACGCATGAACAAAATCCGCGCTCTGGATGCGGAAAACTTCGCCATCACCGTGGAGGCAGGCTGTATCCTGCAGCAGATCCAGCAGGCCGCCGAAGACGCGGACAGGCTTTTCCCGCTCAGCCTCGGGGCGGAAGGCAGTTGCCAAATTGGCGGCAATCTTTCCACCAACGCTGGCGGCGTGCAGGTGCTGCGCTATGGTAATGCGCGAGACCTGGTGCTCGGGCTGGAGGTTGTGCTGCCCGACGGTCGGATCTGGAACGGCCTACGGAGCCTCCGCAAGGACAACACGGGCTATGACCTGAAGCATCTCTTCATCGGTGCCGAGGGTACGCTGGGAATCATCACCGCGGCTGTCTTGAAGCTCTACGCTCGGCCGCGCGAGGTGGTCACGGCCTTCGCGGCGGTGAGAGATCCCGCGGCGGCGGTGGCTCTGCTTGGCCGCTGCCGCGCCGCGTCAGGAGAGAATGTTACCTCTTTCGAACTGCTGCCTCGCATCGCCTTGGATTTCGCCTGCCGGCATGTAGAGGGATGCAAGGATCCCCTGGCGGAACCGCACGCTTGGTACGTCCTTATCGAGTTGTTCGGCGGGCGCGCTGAGGGCGGCCTGCGCGAGGCGCTGGAGGAAACCCTGATGGCCGCCTACGAGGACGGCCTGGTGTCAGACGCCTCTCTCGCCGAGAACGAAGCGCAGCGCAAGGACTTCTGGCACCTGCGCGAAGGCGTGGTGGAAGCACAGAAGTTCGAAGGCGGCTCCATCAAGCATGACGTATCGGTCCCCGTCTCCTTGGTGCCCCAGTTCATCGAGGAAGCGACGAAAGCCGTACAGGAAGCCTGTCCGGGGATCCGCCCCGTAGCCTTCGGCCACGTCGGAGACGGCAACGTCCACTTCAACTTGAGCCAGCCCGAGCAGGCCGATACCACCGCTTATCTGGCGCGCTGGGAAGAGCTTAACCAGCTCGTGCACGACGTGGTCCGCCGCTTTGATGGATCGATCTCGGCGGAACACGGTATCGGGCGCATGAAGCGAGAGGAAAACAGCCGCTTTAAGTCACCGGTGGAGTTGGAGATGATGCGTCACGTGAAGCAGGCCCTCGACCCCAAGAATCTGATGAACCCGGGCAAGCTCCTGTAGCGGGCGCACGCCGCTCGAAAAAGCGCGCTGGCGTAACGCAGGTCTGCGCGTGGACAGTCGTGATGCGCATCGCTATCTAACTCGGACAAGCCCGCTCCATTTCTGGACAGCCTGGCAGGAACCACGCCATGACCGACTATCGCGCCCCCGTCTCGGATATGCGCTTCGTTCTGGAGAACATTTCAGAGCTGCCGAAGATCGCAGCCCTGCCCGGCTATGAAGATGCGACCCCCGACCTGGTGGAAGCTGTTCTGGAAGAAGCTGGCAAGCTGGCCGCAAACCTTCTCGCACCGCTGAACCAGAAGGGCGACGAAGTCGGTTCAGTCCTGGAAAATGGGGTGGTCCGCACACCGAACGGTTTCGCCGAGGCCTATCGCCAATATGTAGAGGGCGGCTGGAACGCCGTCCCTTTCGATCCGGAGTTCGGGGGTCAGGGATTGCCTTGGGCCGTTGGTGTGGCGGCCCAGGAAATGTGGAATGCCGCCAACATGTCCTTCGCGCTCTGCCCTCTGCTGACGCAGGGGGCGGTCGAACTGCTGCAGGCTCATGGGTCGCAGGAACAGAAGGACACCTATCTCGCAAAGCTGATCAGCGGCTCCTGGACCGGCACGATGAACCTGACTGAACCCCAAGCTGGCACCGACGTGGGTGCCGTGCGTACGCGCGCCGTGAAGGAGGGGGACCACTGGAGGATCAGCGGTCAGAAGATTTTCATCACCTGGGGCGAGCATGACGTAGCCGAGAACATCGTGCACATGGTGCTGGCGCGTACGCCGGACGCTCCTGAGGGCACGCGCGGCCTCAGTCTATTCCTCGTTCCGAAATTCCTGCCGGACAGCGAAGGCCGTCCCGGTAAACGCAACGATCTGCGCTGCGTCTCCCTGGAGCACAAGCTCGGTATCAAGGCCTCCCCCACCTGCGTCATGTCCTTTGGTGACAACGAGGGAGCGGTAGGCTTCCTTATCGGCGAAGAGCTTCGTGGCATGGAGTACATGTTCACGATGATGAACAATGCCCGCCTTTCCGTTGGGGTCCAGGGCGTCGCCATTGCCGACCGCGCCTACCAGCAGGCCTTGGCCTACGCGCGCCAGCGGATCCAGGGGCGAGAGTTCGGCAGCCGGGAGGGACAGCTGGTACCGATCATCCGGCACCCGGACGTGCGGCGGATGTTGATGACCATGCGCGCCCTCACGGAGGCCGCGCGCACCCTGGCCTATTACACGGCGGCCGCACTGGATCACAGCAAGGCGAACCCGGACCCGGCGGAACGGGAACGGCAGACCCGCGACGTCTTGGAGCTCTTGATCCCGGTCACCAAGGCCTGGTGCACCGACGTCGGCTGTGAAGTTGCCTCCCTCGGTATTCAGGTTCACGGGGGCATGGGCTTCATCGAAGAAACCGGCGCTGCCCAGCACTATCGGGACGCCCGCATCACCCCCATCTATGAGGGCACCAACGGGGTCCAGGCCCTGGACCTGATCTCCCGTAAGATCATGCGCCACAAGGGCGAGCCGGCGCTGCGCCTCCTCGAGCAGATGCGCCTTACCGTCTCACGACTTGAAGAACTCGAAGGAGAATCCTTCGCCGCCATGAGGCAGGGCCTGCGAGAGGCAACCGACGCCTTTGAGGAGGCGACCAACTGGTTGATCGAAAACTATCAAGCGCGCCCGCTTGAAGCAGCGGCCGGCGCCACCCCCTACCTTCGCCTGACCGGTCTACTCACCGGCGGCTGGTTGCTTGCCAAGGGCGCAATCGCCGCTGCGGAAAAGCGCGAACAGCCAGGGGCGGACGCTCCGTTCCTCGACGGGAAGATTGCCACTGCGCGCTTTTACGCCGATAGCATCCTGCCGGAAGCGGTCGCCGCAGCAACTGCAACCCGCCGCGGCTCCGCCAGCGCCTTGGCTTTGGAAGAACTGGCAGTTTAAGTTCCTTACGTGAATGCGCGCTTTAATATTGCACTAGGGGCTGTTGAGGATCACCCACTTGGTCTTCGGCGTGATCGCCTTCTCCAGATCCTCGGCCATCAGCTTGAAGCCGTTGTTCTGGTGGCAGGGCACGATCACCGGTTCGCCCTCTGCCAGCAGCACCATGTCCGGATAGC
>JAJUFM010000093.1 GCA_029265995.1 Rhodospirillaceae bacterium
CCCAACTCAAAGTCGGCACCTGACCGTAGCGGCCCAGCCTGATAACAAGGAAGGCCTTGAGTCGGAACTTAACGACCTGCCTTCCACACCGCTTGCTTTCGGAGAATAGCGTGTCCACCAGCCGTGAACTCGGCCTCATCTGCGGGAAGCTAGCCCCGGGCCCCAACAACGATATCTGTGACGTCCCCGGTGTAGGCGTTGGCCACTGCACCTTGCGTCAGGGGGACATCAACACCGGTGTTACGGCGATCCTGCCTCACGCCGGTAATCTCTTCCGGGAGAAAGTGGTCGCTGCGAGCCACGTCATCAACGGCTTCGGCAAGAGTGTCGGCCTCGTTCAACTGGATGAGCTTGGCACCCTGGAAACCCCGATCCTTTTGACAAACACCCTCTCGGTCGGCACCTGCGCGACGGCTCTGGTGCGGCATGCTCTCGCGCAAAATCCCGATATTGGCCGAACGACGTCGACAGTGAACCCGGTGGTGGCGGAGTGCAACGACGGGCCACTCAACGACATCCAGGCACTGGCTGTCACGGAGGCCCACGCGCTGCAAGCAATCGAATCCGCTAGTGGCGGCCCGGTCCTCCAGGGCTCAGTGGGCGCCGGAACCGGCATGACCTGCTTCGGCTACAAGGGCGGGATCGGCAGCGCCTCCCGCCAACTCACGCTCGCAGACCAGGTTTTTCACCTTGGCATCCTGGTGCTCTCGAACTTCGGCGCTCCCGGTGACCTGATGCTGCCCAATGGGCGTCCCGCCCCTCCACCTCTCCCACAAGAGGCAGAGGAAAGGGGCTCCATCATAATCCTCATGGCAACCGACGCTCCTCTTGAATACCGGCAGTTGCAGCGAGTGATAAAGAGATCGGGCGCCGGGCTGGGTCGTCTTGGCTCCTTCTGGGGCCATGGCAGCGGCGACATTGCGATTGGCTTCACGACAGCAAATTCGGTTCGCCACGACGAAACCGACCTTGTCGTAGCAACAGCGCGCCTGCGGGAAGACCGCCTCGACCTCCTCTTTCGCGCCACGGCCGAGGCCACACAAGAGGCTGTACTCAACTCCCTACTAGCGGCTGAACCTCTAGTGGGCAGAGGTGGCGCCACGCAGCCAAGCCTTGCCGAGGTGCTTCAACAAGTCGTGGCCAAGCAAGATCGAGGTGATTAGGATCCTCGCCCGGGGGATATGCGGCATTGCCCGCCAGCCAAGGCGTCTTTTTTCACTTGATGGTGAAGCGCGCCTAAGGCTGAAGGAAGCAATCTGTCGCCACCTTCCCTCCATGGCTATTGCAGATTGCGTATCGGATCCTAGCGAATGACCGCTCTTGTTGAGATCAAACCGGAGACCTTTGGCGTAGAAGTGGCGTTGGCCTATGCCACCTCAGACAACCTTGCGGGACGGCCTGTCTATGCGCGCGCGGCTGCTTTCTTGCATCCTGACGCCGCGCAGTGCCTGGCGCGCGCCTGCAAGCTTGCGGCGGCGCTGGGCTACCGCTTTCGCATCTATGACGCCTTTCGCCCCAAGGAGGCCCACGATCAGCTCTGGGCGGCGCGTCCGGATCCCGAGTTTGTCGCAGATCCTACGCAGGGATCGGACCACTCCCGTGGGGTGGCGATCGACCTGACCCTGATCGACAAGGATGGGCGAGCCCTCGACATGGGCACTGCCTTCGATGCCTTTGAGAAATCGTCTTATCATGGATCGACCGATATTCCCCTGCAGGCGCAGCGCAATCGCTTCATCCTGCTGGGAGTCATGGTCGCGGCAGGCTGGAACCATAACCCCCATGAGTGGTGGCATTACCAGTTGCCTGGTTCGCGAAGCTATCCTCTGCTTAGTGAAGCTGAAGCAAAAACCGGACTGGCCTGAACATCGATAAATCCGGCCCTCAGCTTCGCGGCCTTCATGAATCCTGAGCGTATTGATCAGAGACTTAACGCAATGGGAGGTACCTAATGAGAATGCGTGTGCAACAGCTATCGGCCACGGCGGGAATCGCCGTTCTGGCCGCTGGCATGCTGAGTTTCAGCGCGCTGGCCGCCACCCCCCAGGACGTGCTCGTCATCGGCAAGGCCGAAGACCCGCGTACCCTGGATCCAGCGGTAACCATGAGCAACAACGCCTGGAGCGTCACCTATCCGGCCTATGAGCGCCTGGTCACCTACAAAGTGGAGAATGGCCAGGGTTCCACGGAAGTGGAAGGCGAACTCGCCGACTCCTGGGAAGTCAGCGAGGACAACCTGATCTGGACCTTCGAACTCGGAGAGGGTCACTTCTTTGCGGATGGCACCCCCGTGGATGCGGACGCAGTGGTCTTCTCTTTCGAGCGTCTGCTTGAGATGGAGCAAGGCCCCTCCAGCGCCTTTCCCTCGATCCAATCGGTCGAGGCAGTCGATGAAGACACCGTTCGCTTCACGCTCAGTGAACCCTTCGCGCCTTTCCTCTATACCCTCGCCAACAACGGCGCGGCGATTATCAATCCCAAGGTGATGGAGCACGAGAAGGACGGCGACTACGCCCAGGCCTACCTCTCCGAACACACCATGGGATCGGGCGCCTTCCAGGTGGACTCCTGGGAAAAGGGCCAGCAGATCGTCATGACGCCCAACCCTCACTATGCCGAGGCTCCGGCCTTCAAGAGCGTAGAAATTCGCATCATCAAGGAAGCCTCCGCCCGCCGGCTTCAGCTTGAGAACGGCGACCTCGACATTGCGGAGAACCTGCCGATCGATCAGATCAGCACGCTAAAACAGGCTGAGGGGGTTGTGGTCGGCGAGTGGCCAAGCTTTAGCGTCACCTACCTCTACCTGAACAACGAGCGGGGACCGCTGGCAGATGAGAAGGTGCGCGAGGCCGTCTCCTATGCGATCGACTACGACGGCATCATCCAGGGCATCCTGCTGGGCAACGCGACCCAGATGCGCGGTCCGATCCCCCAGGGAATGTGGGGGCACGATGAAGAGCTGATGCAGTACAGCTACGATGCGGAACGGGCGAAGGAGCTTCTCGAGGAAGCCGGGGTGGCTGGCGAAACCATCAGCTACCTCTACGCGTCGAACGACCCGAACTGGGAGCCGATCGGCCTCACGCTGCAAGCGAACCTGGCGCAGATCGGCTTGAACGTCGAAATGGAGCAGTACGCCTACGCCACCATGCGTGACCGGCTCGACCGCGGCGAGTTCGATGTGGCGGTCGGGAACTGGACCCCCGACTTTTCGGACCCCTACATGTTCATGAACTACTGGTTCGACAGTTCTCGGCACGGTCTGTCAGGCAACCGCTCCTTCTACACCAACGAGAAGGTGGACGAACTGATCCGGGAAGCCGCGCGCATTTCCGATCAGGCCGAGCGCGAAGCGCTTTACCGCGAGGCTCAGGAGATCGTGGTGGAGGAGGATGCCTATCTTTACCTCTTCCAGCGCAATTACCTGCTGCCCATGCGTGCGAATGTCGAAGGCTACGTCTACAACCCAATGCTGCTCGACATCTACAACATCGGCACCATGAGCAAGAACTAGTACCCGCGGCCGGTGGGGGAGCTCTTTCTTCCACCGGCCATTGTTCCTTGTGCCGCAGTGACCTGGCGCTTTCATGTCCTTCCTTTATGTCATTCGACGTCGGCTGATACTGCTCCTGCTGGTGGTATTCGGCGTCACCATCATCACCTTTGCCATCTCGCATATGATCCCGGGCGATCCTGCCCGCCTCATGGCGGGAGACCGGGCGACCCCTGAAATCGTTCAGAGCATGCGTGTGCGGCTGGGGCTCGATCAGCCACTGCACGTCCAGTACCTGAATTACGTCGGCGACCTGCTTCGAGGCGATCTCGGCACCTCGATCCGCACCGGGCGACCGGTCGCCGATGACCTCGTCCGCTTTTTCCCGGCCACCATTGAACTGGGCGTCGTTGCGCTGTTTTTCTCGGTAGCGGCGGGTGTGCCGCTCGGCGTCGCTTCGGCCGTCTATCGCAACCGCTGGATCGACCAGATCACCCGCACCATCTCGGTCACCGGCATCTCCACCCCCGCCTTCTGGCTGGGATTGCTTCTGATCCTGCTCTTCTATGGTCGACTGGACTGGTTACCCAGCTCTGGCCGTCTCGGCAGCGGCATCGCCGCGCCGCCCTTCGTCACCGGCTTTCTCCTGATCGACACGCTGCTCGCCGGCGACCTGCTCGCCTTCCGAAGCGCGCTGTCTCACATCCTGCTGCCCGCCTTCACCTTGGGCTTCGTCCACCTCGGGGTAGTGACCAGGCAGATCCGCTCCTCGATGCTCGAAGTACTACAGGAAGACTACGTCCGAACGGCCAAGGCGGGCGGGCTGTCCCGACGCCAGATCATCTTCGGTCATGCCCTGCGCAACGCTCTCATCCCCTCGGTCACAATGCTGGGGCTGGCCTTCGGCGACCTGCTGTACGGCGCGGTTTTGACCGAAACGGTTTTCGCCTGGCCGGGCATGGGCAACTACGTCGTGCAATCCATTCACGCCCTGGACTTCCCGGCGATCATGGGCTTCACCGTGGTGGCATCTGTGGCTTATGTCCTGATCAATCTGGTGGTTGACCTGACCTACATGCTGCTCGATCCGCAGATCCGGAGTGTCGGCTGATGATCAGCGCAAGGAAGGGAAGCCTCCTCGACTGGGGTTATCTCTGGTATCAGGTCCGGCGCAGTCCGCTCATGGCCGTCGGCACTCTCATTATCCTGACGGTGCTGATTTGTACGGCCTTTGCGCCCTGGATCGCGCCGCACGATCCCAACGCCATCAATTTGATCAAGCGCCTCGCGCCGCCTTCGCTCGAGCATCCTTTCGGAACCGATGAAGTTGGTCGCGACCTCTTCTCGCGGGTCATCTACGGCTCGCGCGCGTCCGTGGGCATTGGCCTGGCGATCGTCGCCATTTCCATGACGATCGGCACGAGTATCGGTGCCTTCTCCGGTCTTGCCGGTGGACGCACGGACACTGTCATCATGCGGGTGATGGACGTGCTGCTGTCCTTCCCGCCCCTGGTCATGGCCATGGCCCTCGCGGCAGCCCTGGGGCCCAGCCTCTTCAACGCTATGTTGGCAATCGCCGTCGTAAGGATTCCTTTCTATGTTCGCCTCGCACGAGGCCAGGCCCTTGCGCTGCGCGAGCGGCCTTACGTGCGCGCTGCCGTAACTTTTGGCGCCCGCCCGCTGGGCATCGTGCGACGCCACATTCTGCCGAACGCGCTCGCGCCCATCATCGTCCAGTCGACGCTCGATATCGGGCTCGCCATCCTCACGGCTTCAGCGCTTAGCTTCATCGGATTGGGTGCGCAGCAACCAACTGCCGAGTGGGGTGCGATGGTCTCCACGGGACGGCAGTTCCTGCTCGATCAGTGGTGGTATCCCACCTTCCCGGGATTGGCGATCCTGGTCACCGCCAGCGGTTTCAATCTTCTCGGCGACGGGCTGAGAGACCTTCTCGACCCGAGAACCAGGGTGCGGTGATGGAAGCATCCGACATGATGAATCTCAGCGGAATCGAAGCGCCCATCCAGCTTTCGGACCTCCGACTTGAGTTCCCCACCTATGGGGGCGCGGTCAAGGCGATCGACGGCGTTTCCATCACCGTGGGCAAAGGTGAGATTGTCGGGCTTGTCGGAGAATCCGGCAGCGGCAAGTCGGTGACCGCCATGTCGATCATTCGGCTTCTGCCTCCGGACAGTCAGCGGATCGTCGGTGGTTCCATCTCGGTCCTCGGTCGAGACATGCTGCAACTCAGCGAGGGAGAGTTGCAGTCGGTGCGTGGTGACGATGTTGCCATGGTCTTCCAGGAGCCGATGAACGCGCTCAACCCGACCATGCGCATCGGCGACCAGCTTCGCCAGGTCATTCGCCGGCATCAAAAGGTGTCGGAAGCCGAAGCGACCGCAAGGGCGCTCGAACTCTTGCGCGACATGCGCATCGGCGACCCGGATCGGGTGCTTCGCAACTATCCTTTTGAGCTTTCCGGCGGCATGCGCCAGCGCATCCTCCTGGCCATGGCTTTTTCCTGCCGGCCTGACGTGCTGATCGCCGACGAACCGACCACGGCGCTGGACGTTACGATCCAGGCCCAGGTGCTGGCCCTGATGCAGCAGAAGGCGCGAGAAACCGGTTCGTCCGTGCTCTTCATCACCCACGATATGGCCGTTGTGGCACAGCTCTGTGACCGCGTTTACGTCATGTACGCAGGCCAGGTGGTCGAACAGGGCACGACTGAGGAAGTGCTCTACACGCCGCAACACCCCTACACGCAGGCGCTTCTGCGTTCCTTGCCCGAGCTGGCGGAGCCGCAGCAGCCTTTGCCCACCATTCAAGGGCTGGTGCCGAACCTCATAGACCCGCCAGCGGGCTGCCGCTTTCGCGAGCGGTGCCATTTCGCGCATCAGCGGTGCCACGAGATGCCCGAGATGCTCGCAGCAGACGGGACAGGGCGCGCAGCGCGCTGTTGGCTTCTCGATCCGACCAACCCAGAACGCGAAGCAGCGCTGGAACAGGGGCGTCAGGCACAAAGGCCGGACCCTCTGCCGCGCGCCGAGCTCCAGAGCGGCGGCACGCTGCTGGAAATACAGAATCTGGAAGTTCGCTTTCCGGTGGGGGCTGACTGGCGAGGTCGACCGAAAGCCTTCGTGCATGCCTTGAACGGTGTCGACCTCGAGCTGCGGCGCGGCGAAACTCTGGCGATCGTCGGAGAATCGGGTTGCGGCAAATCCACCCTCGGCCAGTCGATCATGGGTTTGCTCACGCCTACGGCCGGGAAGGTGGTCTTTTCAGGTAAGGATCTTCATAACCTGCCACCACAGCAGATGCGGGAGCTTCGCCGGCGCTTCCAGGTCGTCTTTCAGGACCCTCAGTCTTCGCTCAACCCGCGCATGCCCGTATGGAAGGCCATCACCGAGCCTCTGCTCGTAGCGGAGAAGCTTCCGGCGCGGGCCCGACGCGAACGTGCATCTGAGCTCGGGCGTCAGGTTGGGCTGAACCCGGATCATCTGGAGCGCTATCCGCACGAGTTCTCCGGCGGCCAGCGCCAGCGTATCGCGATCGCGCGGGCTCTGGCCCTGCAACCCGACCTGCTCGTTCTGGACGAACCGACCAGCGCCCTGGACGTCTCCGTCCAGGCGCAGATCCTCAATCTTCTGCTCCGCCTGAAGCGCGAGCTCGGGCTGACCTACCTCTTCATCACCCATGACGTTTCGGTCGTGCGCCACGTGGCGGATCGGGTGGCGGTGATGTATCTGGGGCAGGTCGTCGAGCTGGGTTCGGCTCCGGAAATCATCGAAGCTCCCCAGCATCCCTACACCCGCACCCTTTTGCGCTCGGTTCCCGAGCTGTCGCGACGCCGAGAACTGGCACCCGCCGATCTGCAGGGCGAGCTTCCCAACAACACCCGCCTTCCCGACACCTGCTTCTTCCGGGATCGCTGTCGCTATGCCGCCTCAGGGTGCGAGCAGTTGCAATCTCTGACGACCGCGTCGGATGGGCGCCTGGTACGCTGCCATCGTCATGCTCTCTTACCGCCCTGGTCTGTGGAACAATCAAGCGATGCGAGTCATGAAGAGCGCCCGGCGGGATCAGCGGCAGGCCGGTGACTTTCAGACGGGGCTAAACTCGGCTACTGCTCACGACTGGCATCTGGTAGCTGAGAGGGAGCCCGACATGCCCGTGGAAGAAGATCTAAAGCATCTTCGTCGCTGTGTAGAACTTGCCCGGCAAGCCTTGCAGGCGGGTGACGAGCCCTTTGGCTCGGTTCTGGTCGACGCCGAGGGAAAGGTGCTCATGGAGGACCACAACCGTGTCGCGGGCGGCGATCGCACCCGGCACCCGGAGTTCGCGCTCGCCCGCTGGGCCGCGGAGAACATGACGCCGGAAGAGCGTGCTGCCGCGACCGTCTACACCTCGGGTGAGCATTGCCCCATGTGCGCCGCTGCCCACGGCTGGGTAGGCCTTGGCCGGATCGTTTATGCGGCTTCTTCGCGCCAGTTGAACCAGTGGCTTGAAGCATTCGGCGTTCCGCCAGGCCCCGTCCGCAGCTACCCCATCCAGGACATCGTGCCTGACGCGGTGGTCGAAGGGCCCTTTCCGGAACTGGAAGAGGAAGTTCGGGAACTGCACCGCCATTATCATCTGCGCAGCCGCAACTAGCGGTTCTGCCAGCTCTGCCCCTGGCGCAATACTCCTGGACTGGAAGCGACCCAATATCATCTCGATGTGCCCTCCCCTGCTGGTTCGACCGCAGGGGTCTTAAGGTTATCTTTCTGAA
The DNA here is from genome assembly GCA_029265995.1 of Rhodospirillaceae bacterium. GTDB lineage: Bacteria > Pseudomonadota > Alphaproteobacteria > Kiloniellales > DSM-21159 > Aquibaculum. The sequence continues at coordinate 8,265 of JAJUFM010000093.1, forward strand.
TTTCTAAGGAACTGCGCGTTATGGGGAAGCTGAAACTCGCCGTTATCGTCGGCAGCAATCGGAGCGAGTCGATCAATCGGAAGCTTGCGGAGGCTTTGGTCGGGCTCGTCGAAACGCAGGTGGAAGCGAACTTCATCCGGATCGATGACCTGCCGATGTATAATCCAGACCTGGAAGGGGGCCGTCCAGCCGCCGTCCGGCGCTTTACGGAAGAGGTCGCCGCGGCCGATGCCCTGCTGGTCGTCACTCCGGAGCACAACCGATCGCTTCCGGCAGTTCTCAAGAACGCTATCGATTGGGGCTCCAAGCCCATGGAGAGCAATGTTTGGAAGGGCAAAGTCGCCGCAATTACGGGTACCTCTCCGGGCGCCATCGGTACAGCCGTCGGGCAGCAGCACCTGCGACAGATCCTCGGTATTCTCGGGAGCCTGGTGGTGGGCGGTGAGGCCTACATCTCCTTCAAGCCCGGCCTGATCGATGACCAGGGAAGGCTTGCGGAGGATAGCAGCCGCGCATTCCTCCAGACCTACATGGACAGGTTGGTTGATCTCGCCGCCCGTCTTTCTCAAACCACTGCCGAAGCAGCATAACCAGGCGCTTGTGGCTGTAGCGGCCGATGCGGCGCTGCAGCCACAAGCACTGAACTTCGTCCGGCAAGATACGCCTGATGCGCGAAGCACCATGCACAGCCTTGACACCCTGCGTCGAAATACGTTGATATCCACTTATTGCAGTGCCGAGGCACCAGCCGACAGCTTTCTCGGTCTGGCCACAGTAGAACAACAGGGAGCAAGCGGATGGCTTATATCGATGGATTCGTGGCGGCGGTACCGGCCGCCAACCGGGAAGCCTATCGCGAACACGCGCAGGCGGCGGCGCGCATCTTTAAGGAACTCGGCGCAACCCGTATCGTCGAATGCTGGGGAGATGATGTTCCTGCGGGCAAAGTCACCGACTTTGCCAGGGCGGTGAAGGCGGAAGAAGATGAGGTCGTGGTCTTCGCCTGGATTGAATATCCCTCCAAGGCCGTTCGCGACGCTGTCCATCAGAAGATGATGTCCGACCCGCGCATGGAATCCCTTGGACAGATGCCCTTCGACGGCAAGCGCATGATCTTCGGTGGTTTCTCCCCGATTCTGGACGAGTGACATGGCGCAGAACGCACAAGGGGAATTCATCTGGTACGAGCTTATGACCCGCGATGTGGAAGCCGCCGCATCCTTCTACAGCTCGGTCGTCGGTTGGTCGTGCCAGCTTTTCGATCCCGGCGACCCCAAGAGCTACCGTATCTTCAAGTCAGGAGCCGACGAAGTCGGTGGCCTCATGCCACTTCCCGAAGGAAACAGTTGCCAGAATGCCGAACCGGGCTGGATCGGCTATATCGGCGTTGAAGACGTCGATGCCATGGCAGCGGACCTTTTGGCCGACGGGGCTTCCCAGCTGATGCCCCCGACGGATATCCCAGGGGTCGGCCGGTTTGCCGTTCTCGCCGATCCACAAGGCGCGGTCTTCACCATCATGCGCGGCGCAATAGACGCCAGAAGTACTGCCTTCTCGCCACACGAGACCGGCCATTGCCAGTGGAACGAACTTTCCACCTCTGATGCCGATGGCGCCTTTGGTTTCTATTCTAGGCATTTTGGCTGGACCAAGGGCGAGGCGATGCTAATGGGCGATCTGGGCGTCTATCAGATGCTCGATCATCAGGGGATGACCATGGGCGCTATCATGCGCAATCCTGAAGCGGAGCGAAGGCCCGCCTGGGGCTTCTACTTTGGCGTGGACGACGTCGACGCCGCCACAACGCGCGCGACGGTGGCAGGCGGAAAGCTGCTGCACGGCCCAACAGAGGTTCCAGGCGGCAGCTTCATCATCCACGCCACGGACCCTCAAGGCGCACGCTTCGCCCTGGTCGGCCCCCGCCTCTCTCCCTAGCTGGCCGGAACAGGGGCTGCCTATCATCAACTTCGGGAACTCCCCCGGGCGCGCGGCATTGGATAAACCAAATATGCCTGCCGCGCGGCTCCTCGAGCCCTGCGGCGGCCTGCCAAGGGAGGAACGCCTTGTCCCGCGCCCTGAAGATCGGCCTCTGTTCCGCAATTGCCTTCGGTGCCTCGACACTTTCAGTGTCATCGGACCCCCTTCCGCCAAGCACGACCTATCGACCGCTTCCGACCATGCCCTTCTCCAAAGTCATGGAAATCGACAAGAAGCAGAAGCCCGTCGTGATGGAACGGCAACGGCAGCTCCTGGAGGAGCGCTACGACCTCTCCGATCGCCCCATGGAAGGGGTGATGATGTCTGGCGGGCGCAAGGGCGTACAGGAAGGTGTGCGCGTGAAATTGCCGGAGGGACAGACTTGGGAGAGCCTTGCCGACCTGACCGCCGAGGAAATTCGCGAGCAGGATCTGCTGCCGGATGGCTTCAAGCCCCTCCCCCATGTCAAGCAGACCGCCAGTGGCCAGGTCTTTCCGGAGGATCAGATCCGGGAAATCGCCGAGCAGGAGCAGCGGGATCTGAGGCGGTTCGACGTTGAGTTCGACCTGCCCGACCACCTGATCCCGGAATTCCCGCCGCCGATCTTCTTGACGACCCATCCGCATCTCGGAGATGTCTCGCGCGGCGAGTTGCTGACCACGCGCAACTTCTACGAAATCATGAACGGCCTCCTGACGCCGGTGCAGATGGAGGGCTTGAGAATCCTGCTCAAACCCTTCCCGCAGGAGGAGTTCAACAACACCGAAGACCGCAAGGTGGAAAAGCAGAGCGACGGCATCGCCTGCCTCGACTGCCACTCGAACTTCCACACCAACGCAGGCTTTCACCACACCCCGGACGTGCGGCCCTGGGCGGCCCGCTTCCGCCTCGACACGCCCAGCCTGCGCGGCATGTTCAACCAGCAGATCCACGGCTCGAAGCGTTCCCTGCGCTCGGTCGAGGACTTTACCGAGTTCGAGCAACACACAGCCTACTTCAACGGCGATCACATGAGCGCGGCACGCAAAGGCCAGCACATCCCCGACCGCTCGCATAAGGTCGCCTTCATGGCGCAAATGCAGAACATCATCGACTTCCCGCCGGCGCCGAAGCTCGATCCCACCGGCAGGCTCATCCCCGAACTGGCCACCGAACAAGAGCTGCTCGGCGAAGAGGTCTTCCGCGGCAAGGGCCGCTGTGCCGAGTGTCACGTCCCCGTGATGTCCTTCATGGACCAGCAGATGCACGACCTGCGGCTCGAGCGCTTCTACAAGCCCGGGGAGACGGTCAATGACTTCGTGACCTTGCCGGATGGGCCGATCAAGACCTTTACCCTTCGCGGCATCCGCGACACTCCGCCCTACCTTCACGACGGGCGCCTGATGACGCTGGCCGACACGGTCGAGTTCTTCAACCTGGTGCTTGGGACCAAGCTCACCCAGGAAGAGAAGGATGCCCTCGTCGCCTACATGCTGACCCTGTGAGCAGACGGAGGACCTCATGCGTTTCACTATCCTTGTGACGGCCCTGGCTCTGCTCTCGGGCACCGCCGCGGCTCAGATCGGCAATCCCGGCCTGATGCGTTCGGACACGCGCTTCGATGAAGACGGCATTCCGCTTCCACACCAGCCCAATCCCGACGACCGGCTCTTCGCCCTGCTGGTGGGCGAAGGGGGGAAGGCGGAAGTGGCGCTCAGTCAGCTTGCCGCGGAGAAGGCAGGCAACGCGGACGTCGCGAAGTTCGCGAGCCGCATGGTCGATGATCATACGGCCGCCAATGAGAAGCTTTCAGGCATTGCCGAGGACAGCGGCATCCCACTTCCTGAGGAACTGAACGACGAACATCAGGCGATGCTCGAGAAGCTCGAGGGACTGGAAGGCGGTGAGTTCGACCTCGCCTACATGCGAGGCCAGCTCGTCGATCATCAGAAGACGACTCAACTGCTGATCTGGGAGATCGCCTTCGGCCAGGATGTCGCCCTCCAGCGTTTCGCGGCGGACACACTGCCGACCATCCTCGATCACCTGGAGCAGGCTCGGGTAATCATCGGCGACTTGACCCAGAACCAGATCGCGGCAGCACCTCCGCCGCCGGAAGAGGAATA
>JAJUFM010000062.1 GCA_029265995.1 Rhodospirillaceae bacterium
AAGCCGCCTGGAACTCCAGGCGGCTTTTTCTTGCTTTTCGCGCTCTCCAGAACGCAGTGGAGGATCTCGATGTCGAAGCTGAGATCCAACACTGTGTTCGAGATTAGGTATTCCGCTTTTAGAGCAGATCGCGCCAAATAAGGTTCACGAAGTGATCCTGTTTGGTGCGTGAATCTGCTCTATCTATTTGATGTAGACCGGATTCACGCGTTTGACTGAACCCCAAAGTGGTTCAGATCAAACGCGATCCGGTCTAAAGGATGAACTTTGAAAGGTCGGCGTCCTTGGAGAGCAGGCCCACACGCTCGTGAACCATCTCCGCGGTCACCTCGACCCGCTCGCCAGAGCGGTCGCTCGCGGTGAAGGAAATTTCTTCAAGAAGCTTTTCCATCACCGTGTGCAGCCGTCGAGCGCCGATGTTCTCTACCGTCGAATTGATCTCGGCCGCCAGATCCGCCATCGCATCGATGGCTTCATCGGTGAACACCAGATCGAGCTCCTCAGTCGCCATCAGGGCTCGGTACTGGCGGATCAGGGAGTTCTCGGGTTCAGTCAGGATGCGCTTGAAGTCGTCGCGGGTCAGAGCAGATAGCTCCACCCGGATCGGCAAGCGGCCTTGCAACTCCGGCAGCAGGTCCGATGGCTTCGCCAGATGGAAGGCGCCAGAGGCGATGAAGAGGATGAAGTCCGTCTTTACCTGCCCATGTTTGGTCGCCACCGTGGTGCCTTCGATCAGGGGCAGCAGGTCCCGCTGCACGCCCTCGCGGCTGACGTCGGCGCCGCCGCGATGGTCGGAGCGCGCGGTGATCTTGTCGATTTCATCCAGGAAGACGATCCCGTTCTGCTCGACCGCTGCGATGGCCTCGCTGACTACCTGCTCTTCGTCCAGAAGCTTGTCGCTTTCCTCGGCCATCAGCAGGTCGTAGCTGTCGGCGACGGTCACCTTGCGCTTGCGGGTGCGGCCGCCGAAAGCCTTACCGAAGATGTCGTTCAGGTTGATCATGCCCATCTGGGCGCCGGGCATTCCCGGGATGTCCATCGTGGGCAACTGGGCGCCGCCCGTGTCCTGCAGCTCCAGCTCCACTTCCCGATCGCCAAGCTGCCCATCGCGCAGCATGCGGCGGAATTTTTCCTTGGTCTCCTTGCTGGCATTGGCGCCGACCAGGGCGTCAACCAGGCGGTTCTCGGCATTCAGCTCTGCCTTGGCGCGCACCGCCTTGCGCAGCCTTTCCCGCGTCAGGTGGATGGAAATCTCCACAAGATCCCGAACGATGGATTCCACATCCCGGCCGACGTAGCCCACCTCGGTAAACTTGGTGGCTTCGACCTTCAGGAAGGGAGCCTGCGCCAACTTGGCCAGACGGCGGGCGATCTCCGTCTTGCCCACGCCGGTCGGGCCGATCATCAGAATGTTCTTCGGCAAGACCTCGTCCCGCAGGTCGTCCGGAAGCTGTTGCCGGCGCCAGCGGTTGCGCAGCGCGATGGCGACAGCGCGCTTCGCTTCCCGCTGCCCAACGATGTAGCGATCCAGCTCAGAGACGATCTCGCGTGGGCTGAAGGTGTAGGCGCCGGTCACTTCCGGCGCGGCCTGCTCAGAGGCTTTCAATGGTAAGCTGTTCATTCGTGTAGATGCAGATCCCTGCTGCGATGCTCATGGCTTTACGGGCGATGTCCTCGGCCTCCAGGCCCTCGACATCGATGAGGGCGCGCGCGGCGGCGAGGGCATAGGTACCACCGGAGCCGATGCCGATGAGGCCGTCCTCCGGCTCCAGTACGTCGCCATTGCCGGTAAGCACCAGTGAGTTTTCCTTGTCGGCAACCGCCATCATCGCTTCCAGACGCCTAAGATAGCGATCGGTTCGCCAATCTTTCGCGAGTTCTACGCAGGCGCGCACAAGCTGATCCGGATAGGTCTCCAGCTTGGATTCCAGGCGCTCGAACAGCGTAAAGGCGTCTGCCGTCGCGCCTGCGAAGCCGGCGATGACCCTGCCCCCGGCACCCAGTCGGCGCACCTTGCGGGCGTTGGATTTCATGACGGTGTTGCCGAAGCTGACCTGTCCATCGCCGGCAATCACCACCTTGCCGCCCTTGCGCACTGCCAGGATCGTGGTGCCGTGCCAGGACGTTGATTGAGAGGAAGTCTGATCGTGAGGCATGAAGCCTAAATGGAGAAGCCCAGCCGCCGGGTCAAGCGGGGAGGCCAAGGATTGGAATAGGGCCTCCGCGTCAGGGGAGCTGGCTCTCGAGAGTGTCGAAATTAAGCCGGCAGCGGAGTTCAGGAGCCGCGGCGGCTCTCATTTAAACTCGGGCACCGTTAGACGAGGAAGCAAAGCGCAGGCTGTGGCTTTCGGGGCTGGTTTGCTCAGCCTCGATCAGGATCGGGCGGCGGCGCCAGCGCAGCACGTCTTGCTTGGGTGGTGCCTGGAAAAGGCGGCCATACTCCCGGGTAAACTGCGAGACGCTTTCATAGCCTACCTCAAAGGCGGCGTGGCTGGCGGAGAAGCCCTCGTCGTGCATGAGACGGCGGGCTTCGACCAGGCGAAGCCGCTTTTGATACTGCCCGGGCGAGAGGGAGGTCATCGCCTTGAAGTGCTTGTGAAAGGCGGAGAGGCTCATGGCAGCAGCCGATGCCAGGCGCTCGACGGGGATGCGCGAGCGATACTCCGCGCGCAGAATGGCTATGGCTTCGGCCAGTCGTCCCGCGTGGCCATCAGGGTCCGCCATGCTCTGCAAGGCACAGCCGTGGGGGCCGGACAGCAGCCAATAGTGCAGCTCTCGCATGATGCCGGGGCGAAGCATGGGGATCGCCTCGGGACGCTCCAGCAAGCGCACCAGTCGCAACAGGCAGTCGGCGACGGCGGCCTCGGTGTCCTCGGGGCAGAGACAGCACACTTCGTAAGAGTTCCGGGGCGTCAATGCGCCCATATGCGCGGCCAGTTCGCGCAGAATCGACATCTCCAGCTCGACCGAAATAGCGACGTAGGGCTCGCTCGGGCTGGCGTGGGCGATCCGCCCGACCACTGGCATATCGGCACTGACGATCACAGCTTGTCCGCTGGAAACGACCCGTTCTTCCCGACCCACCGTCATGTGCTTGGCTCCTTGCAGGACCAGGCACACCATAGGGCGGTAGACCGAGTGCATATTCGCGACTGGCGTCTCGCGGTACATCATCCGCAAGCCGGGAACTGGCGTGGAGGCGAGACCATCGCTGTTTGCGTGGCGCGGGGCGTAAGCCTGGACGGCGGCAATCAAGTCATTCATGCGTCTTGCTCCCTGGTCCAGTACATCTAGTGCGGATCGCTTGGCGAGCCAGTGCCGCAGGAGAATCAGGCAAGTATTTTGCAGAGGGCGGCAAGTTCCGATAGGCGGCCAGCGGTTAGTTTTCATGGTACGGCTGCCATCTCGCTACAGAAGCTGCGAGGTGGGCAGAGAAAGGAGCCTTCCATGAAATTGACAGGCAACACCATACTGCTGACCGGAGGCGGTTCCGGCATCGGTCGCGAGCTCGCCCGGCGCTTCAATGCCCTGGGCAATCACGTGATCGTCGCGGGCCGGCGTCGCGACAGCTTGCAGGAGACGATCGAGGGGAGGCCAGATATGGACGCCTTTCCCCTCGACATCCAGGATCCGCAGGCCATCGACAACTTTGCCGAGGAGTTGCTCGCCGCCTATCCGAACCTCAACGTCCTGATCAACAACGCCGGCATCATGCGGCGCGAGAGCCTGACCGAAAGGCGCGATTTGCGCGACAGCGAAGAGACTGTCGTCACCAACTTTCTGGGCCCGATCCGCTTGACGAACGTGCTGATCGATCACCTGCAGCGCCAAGCAGGGGCGGCGATCGTGAACGTAACATCCGGCCTGGCCTTCGTCCCACTCAGCCACACGCCGACCTACAACGCGACCAAGGCTGCGCTCCACTCCTATACCGTCGCCCTCCGCGCCCAGCTCAAGGACAAAGTGGAGGTGATCGAGCTGGTGCCGCCCGGCGTGCAGACCGAGCTGACCCCGGGCCAGTCGACCCGCGAAGGCTACATGCCGCTCGATGATTTCATGGAAGAGGTCATGGAGGCCTTTCACAGGGAGCCGACCCCGCGCGAGATCCTGGTCGAGCGGGTCGAGTTTCTGCGCTGGGCGGAACGCGACGGGCACTTCGACCGGGCCGTAGAGATGTTGGCCGCTCTTTGAGGAGCTGAACTACGGTTGCCGGGTGCGCCTACACCTCGACCAGACGCTTGCCACTTTCGGGATCGAAGAGGTGGAGCAGGCCGCTGGCGACCTTGAGGGGAAGGCGCTCGCCTTCAAGCACCCTTGCACTGCCGGGAAGGCGCGCTGCGATGATGCCGCTTCCGCCTTCGCCTTTGGCTTGCCGAGCGGCGGCGCCGGCTTCAACCAGCTTACCGTGAACCAGGATGTCGGCCCCCAGGGTCTCGACCACCCCGACCTGGAGGTGGAAATCCTCCTCGCCCTCTGGGACCATCGCCAAGTGCTCCGGCCTGACCCCAAGCGTGATGCTGCGCCCGCCATGTTGGCCAAGAGCCTGCCCCATCGCGCGTAGCCGGGGTCCCTGGGCAAGAGCTATACTGGTGCCGTCGCCATCGACTTCTCCCGGCAGGAAGTTCATGGAAGGGGAGCCGATGAAGCTGGCCACGAAGGTGCTGGCCGGCCGCTCGTAGATCTCGAGTGGCGTGTCGATCTGCTCCGCTACGCCCTGATTCATGACGACCAGGCGATCGGCCAAAGTCATGGCTTCCACCTGGTCGTGGGTGACGTAGAGGGAGGTCGTCGCCAGCGAGCGCTGCAGCTGCTTGATCTCCAGACGCATCTGGACGCGCAGCTTCGCGTCGAGGTTAGACAGCGGTTCGTCGAAGAGGAAGACGGCGGGATTGCGTACAATGGCCCGGCCCATGGCGACCCGCTGGCGCTGCCCCCCAGAGAGCTGGCGAGGTCGGCGGTCGAGAAGCTCGCTTAGCTCCAGCATGCGCGCCGCCTTCTGTACTCTCTCGTTGATTTCCCCCTTGGGCCGCCCGGCAATCTTCAGGCCATAGGCCATGTTGTCGAAGACGCTCATGTGCGGGTAGAGGGCATAGTTCTGGAACACCATGGCGATGTTCCGGTCCTTGGGCTCCAGGCGGTTCACGACCCGGCCGCCGATGGAGATCTCGCCCTCGGTGATGACCTCCAGCCCGGCGACCATGCGCAGGAGCGTGGATTTGCCGCAGCCGGAAGGCCCGACGATGACGATCAATTCACCGGCGGCGATGTCGATCGAGATGCCGTGGATGACCTGGGTGTCGCCATAGCGCTTGACGACGTTGCGGATGGCGATGTCAGCCATGGATGCAGTGGGCTCCCCTTATTTCTCTGTCTCGACCAGGCCCTTTACGAAGAGCCGCTGCATGATGAGAACTACGAGCGTCGGCGGCAGAAGCGCCATCACGGCGGTGGCCATCGCGTGGTGCCAACGCGGGTAGGAATCTGCCACGGTCACCATGCGCTGGATGCCCATGACGATGGTGTAGAAGGACTCATCGGTCGTGACGAGCAGCGGCCAGAGGTACTGATTCCAGCCGTAGATGAACATGATAACGAAGATCGCGGCGATGTTCGTTCTGGAGAGGGGGACGAGGATGTCCTTGAAGAAGCGGAAGGGGCCTGCGCCGTCCATGCGCGCGGCCTCTGCCAACTCGTCCGGTACCGTCAGAAAAAACTGGCGGAAGAGGAAGGTGGCGGTTGCCGAAGCGATCAGCGGAATGGAGAGACCGGCATAGCTGTTGAGCATGCCCAGGTTTGCGACCACTTCGAAGGTCGGCAGGATGCGCACCTCGACCGGCAGCATGAGGGTGGAAAAGATGATCCAGAAACAGAGCATTCGGAAGGGAAAGCGGAAGTAGACCACTGCAAAGGCGGAGAGCAGTGAGATCGCGATCTTACCCACCGCAATCGAGAGCGCCATGATCAGAGAATTCAGAAGCATGGTGCCCACCGAGGCGCCGCCAGCGCCCTGCATGCCGGCGGTCAGAATGGTGCGATAGTTCTCGACCATCTGGTCACCGGGCAGCAGGGGGATGACCCCCGCCACCAGGGCGCGTCCCTCATGGGTGGAAGCGACGAAGGCGATCCAGAGCGGAAAGAGGACCAGCGCGACCCCGCAGAGCAGGACAAAGTGCTGCAGGACGGTCAGCCACGGACGATTTTCAACCATGCCCGGTCCTCCCTAGTACTGAACGCGCCGCTCGATATAGCGGAACTGCACGGCCGTCAGCAGCACGACGATCAGCATCAAGATCACGGACTGAGCTGCCGAAGAGCCGAGATTCAAGGCGACGAAGCCGTCGGTGAAGACCTTGTAGACCAGGATGGTGGTCGCCTGCCCCGGTCCCCCCGACGTGGTTGCGTGGATCACGCCGAAAGTCTCGAAGAAGGCATAGACCACGTTGACCACCAGCAGGAAGAAGGTGGTGGGCGACAACAGCGGGAAGATGATGGACGTGAAGCGCTTCCAGGGGCCGGCCCCGTCAATGGCTGCGGCCTCGATGAGCGACTTGGGGATGGCTTGCAGACCGGCCAGAAAGAAAAGGAAGTTGTAGCTGATCTGTTTCCACACCGAAGCGATCACCACCAGGATCATCGCATCTGTCCCGCTGATCTGGTGGTTCCAGTTGTAGCCCAGGCCGCGCACCAGATAGGCGAGAATTCCGATCGAGGGATTGAAGAGGAAGTACCAGAGGACGCCGGCAACGGCCGGAGCCACGGCGTAGGGGATGATCAGCAGCGTCTTGTAAGCCCCGGAACCCTTGATTACCCGATCGGCCATGCAGGCGAGCAGCAGCGCGACTGCCAGGCCTGTCAGTGTCACCGAGGTGCTGAAAACCAGCGTGACCTTGAAAGAGGCCAGGTAAGAGGGGTCGTTGAGGAGACGGGCAAAGTTGTCCAGCCCGACGAAGGTCGTGCGTAGGCCAAAGGCGTCCTGCCGCAGGACCGATTGATAGAGGGCCTGGGCGGCGGGCCAGAGAAAGAAGACGAAGGTAATCGCGAGCTGAGGCAGGAGTAGCACCAGCGGAAAGGCGAAGCCTCCGAAGGTGACCTTCTTGTGCATCGAAATCCTCGAAACCGCCTAGAGCAGTACCAAAGGCGGTAGGAGGCGAGGCGCGTGCCTGCAGCGGCGCCTCGCCCCCGCCAACCTTAGGAGTTGTCCTGCTCGAACTGGCGGAGAAGGTCGTTGCCACGGCGGGCAGCGTCTTCAAGCGCCTGTTCGGCGGTCTTGTTGCCGTTCCAGACCTCTTCCAGCTCCTCGTTGATCACGTCGCGGATCTGGACGAAGTTGCCAAGACGCAGACCACGAGAATGCTCGGTAGGATCATTCAGCGTGAGCTGCTTGATCGAGACGTCGGTGCCGGGCTTTTCGTCGTAGAAGCCCTGCTCGTCAGAGAGGTGATACGCCTCGAGCGTGATCGGCAGGTAGCCAGTCTCCTGATGCCACTTGGCCTGCACTTCCGGGGTCGAGAGGTACTGGAAGAAGGCGGCTACGCCTTCGTACTCTTCGTCCTCGTGGCCCTGCAGCACCCAGAGGGTCGCGCCACCGATGATCGAGTTCTGCGGAGCGCCCTCCACGTCGTCATAGTAGGGCAGCATGCCGACACCAAAAGCGAAGTCGGCGCCGGCTTCTACCGCCGCATAGGATCCCGAGCTATCCATGTAGATGGCGCATTCGCCGGAGAGGAACTTTGGACGCGAATCCGAACGACGGCCACCATACTGGAAGATATTTTCCTGCTGCCATTCGGCCATGTTGCCGATGTGGCGCTTGTGCAGGTCGCTGGTGAACTGGAACTCGGTTTCCAGGCTCTCGAAGCCATTGGCGTGGGTCGAAAGAGGCACGTTGTGCAGAGCCGAGAAGTTCTCGATCTGCAGCCACGACTGCCAGCCGGTCGTAAAACCGCAATCCGCCGCACCGGCCTCCAGGATCGCTCGGCTGGCTTCCACCAGATCATCCCACGTCTTTGGCGGCTGTTCCGGATCAAGACCCGCTGCCTCAAAGGCATCCTTGTTGTAGTAGAGGACAGGCGTAGAGCTATTGAACGGCATGGAGAGCATATTGCCCTCAGGATCGGCGTAGTAGCCGACCACGGCCGGCAGGTACACCTCTGGATCCCAGTCGACACCATGCTCTTCCATGAGCTGATAGACAGGATAGATGGCGCCTTCTGCGGCCATCATGGAGGCGGTCCCGACCTCGAAGACCTGTACGATGTGGGGTTGTTCGCGTGCGCGGAAGGCTGCGATCGCCGCCGTCATTGTTTCGGTATAGTTGCCGCGATACACCGGCCGAACAGCGTAATCCGATTGGCTTTCGTTAAAGCCTTCGGCGATCTCGTTGAGCCGGTCGCCCAGCTCGCCGCCCATAGCATGCCACCAGCTGATCTCGACCTGCGCTTCGGCTGTCGCTGCCGTAGCGAGCAGGGCAGCGGCAGCAGTCGCTGCCAAAGCCTGAGTCTTGAATGACATTCCTCGTCTCCTTCCATGCGTCGCGCTTCCTCCGAAGCGCGGGATCATCCCATATCTCCAGTCCGCGGCAGCGTGAGCGCTGCGACGAACCCCCGAACCGGTAGCAACAGGATGCGACCTTCTTGTGTCGCTATTGTTGCAGTTCCATTGCCAAGCTCAAAGCTTTTCGGAACTGAAATGGAGTAGCCCCCTGTCGCGGCGGCGGATTGTTCGTTTCCGCACATAGGCTTTTCGTAGCCTTACATTTGAAGGCGCGCAAGCTCCGGATAGCCGAGAAGGTTCTTGTGACCTAGCTTGCGAGGCGTGAAACACTTCAATGGGACGCAAAAAGATGGACGGCAGCATGATGATAGCGCCAAGACGGCGCCACGCCGATGATCTGAAGCTCGTGGAGCGCATGTGCGCTCTGCTTGACGAGAGCGAAGGGCCTTTGTCGCTCGAGAGCCTGGCCCAGGCTTTCGCTCAAAGCCCTTGGCAGCTTTATCGTCTCTTCCGCAAGCATCTTGGTATCAGTCCACGAGATTGGCAGGTGAGCCGGCGAGAGCAGCGCTTCCGGGAGGAGCTTCGGCGGGGAGAAGGGGTTGCCGCCGCTACCTATGGTGCCGGCTACGGCTCCTCCAGCCGCGTCTACGAGCAGGCGGCCGAGCGTCTCGGCATGACACCCGCCAGCTATGCAAAGGGCGGTAAAGGGGCGCGGATCGTCTGGGGCTCGGCAGACTCTTCGCTCGGCCCCCTCTTGGTGGCGGCGACGGAGAAGGGGATCTGCTTCGTGGCCCTGGGAGACTCAGTCGAAGGACTGGAGCAGGCATTACACGCCGAGTTTCCCGCGGCGGACCTGCTGGTCAGAGATCAGGAGGCGGTGGACGTGGCACTGGAACTGCTGGTGGACTACCTGAAGGGCCAGGAGCCGCACCTGGACCTGCCTCTCGACATCCGCGCGACCGCCTTCCAGCGACGGGTCTGGAACGAGCTGGCGGCGATCCCCTATGGAGAAACCCGCAGCTACGCAGAACTCGCTGCTCGGTTGGGCCTGCCCAAGGCGTCGCGTGCGGTCGGGCGCGCCTGTGGCTCGAACCCTGTTGCGCTCATCCTGCCCTGCCATCGCGTGCTGCGCGGCGATGGAGGACTCAGCGGCTACCGCTGGGGGGTGGCGCGCAAGAAGCAGCTACTCAAGCAGGAAGCCGCTGGCCTTTCTGGCCGCTCAGCTGAATGAACGCACCTCAGGCGCTACAGGATACACCTGGCTGTACGGCGTGATTTTCGGCCCGGCGAATAAGGCCGCGAAGGTTCTCCAGCACCCCGGGTTTGAGTTCCAGAACCTGAAAGCGCGGCGGATCCACCGGACCCGGCAGGACTAGTCCGTAGGGAGTAGCGGGTGCGAAGCCGTAGGGACGATAGTAGGAGGGATCCCCCACGACCACGCAGAGCTTGTGGCCTAGCCGGCTGGCCTCATTGAGGCCGTGGCGGACCAGCGCCTTGCCGATCCCACGTCCCTGCTGTTCTGGCTCCACGGCAAGCGGGCCCAGGAGGATGGCAGGGAAAGCATCGATCAGGATTGGCCAGAAGCGCAGGGACGCCAACAGAGTCCCATCGGCCTGCACGGCCGAAAAGCACAGCTCCGGGAGCGGCAGAATCCCCTCGCGCAAGCGGTATACGGTACGGGACTTCCGGTCGGTGCCGAAGGCGCGATCCAACAGCGGATCAATCAGTGCGGCGTCCGAAGACCGTTCAGGGAGAATATTAAAGTCCATGTCGATGTCCCGACGACAGAAAGCAGGGAGGCGAGCGACGGACCATTCCGATGCGCGCCGCTAGAAGGTGATCAACAGCCTGCGTCGTCGTCGCGATGAGAAAGACATGGCGTTTCATTACTCCCAATGCGGAAGGACCTATGGAACATAGCACAGCGGAGAAGGAAATCTATCTCCCTGACGTCTCACCCCCAAAGAGGGCGGGCAGAAAGGCGGCGCCATGTCCATTCGAACGGCCCGACGCGGAAGAACTTCAGCCACACGAGGGAGAAGATTACCTGGGCACTCCAGATGCCTAAAACAATCAGGAGCAGCATCGGACGGTCGAGCTGTCCGTAAAGCCCCAAACCAAATCCATAGAAGAGCGTGGCGCAGATCAGGGTCTGCAGGAGATAGTTACTGAGCGCCAGGCGGCCGACTGCGGTCAACCAGGTGCCGATTCTTCCCAGCATGTCGTAGTGCGCCAGGACGGCTATCAGGGCGATCCAGCCGAAGGCGACCACACCGCTTGCCCAATAGTTCGCAAGCTTGCCCAGATATAGCGAGTAGCGCAGATCCCATTCAAAGTACTCGTTGAAGAGCACCCCGAGCGCTACGGTCGGCAAGCCGATGGCGAGCGCAAGAAGGCCGTTGCGCCGATAGCGTTCGCTGGGCCACTGGCCCATCAAAAAGCCGATGCGCAGCAGCGCCATGCCGATCAGCATCAGGGCGAGAACCCGCCAGAAGCGCTCGGTCACAAGCATCCAAGCCTGGATGGTCAGGCCATCGAGGGCGCGAGCGCCGGCTGTCGCCAGCCAGGCGCCGGTGTAGAGCGCGACTTCCTCCCGAATCACTTCGCGCGTGGGCAGCCAGTGTCTGGTCGACAGCTCTGCGAGGCGCTGTTCTGGAAGCAGTTGTAGCCCGGCCGTCATCAGAATGATCACGACCGTGGGGACCAGCATGAGAGCGATGGCGATCTTCAGCAGTTTCCAGGGTGGCATGTGGCGGAAGTAGATCGCCGCCATCCCGCAGATCGCATAGGTGGTCAGAATATCCCCACGCCAGAGCAGCAATCCATGGATGAGCCCGATGGCAAGCAGCCAGAGCATTCTCCGGCGAAAGACGCGCTCGAACTCGCCAGAGGTCAACTTCGAGCGCTGGGCCATCAGGAGCAGGCCTGCCCCGAAGAGCATTGTCAGGATCGCGATGAACTTCTCATCGACCAGCAGGTGGGTCAGAAGCCAGATGAGGTAGTCGGCAACCGGTGGCTCACCCAGAGCCTTTGGGTTGAGATAGGCGCCCGAAACCATCCCGAACGACTGCACGTTCATCAGCAGGATGCCAAGGATGGCAAAGCCACGCAGAACGTCGAGCAATCCTATACGGTTATAGTCCTTCGCTCCCACCATCGCTTGAGCCGTGCTCGCCGGCTGCATGGGCCTTCCCCACTTCTATACAACTTGCCCAAAGACAGATGACAGCCGCGCAAGCGGCCGGGTTCCCCGGGGTTGCGGGAAGGTCACACGTTTGGCGTTATGGGGCGATGTTGCGGCCGGATGGGGCAGAAAAGGGGCGCCTGGCGACAGAGTCAGCTGAAGATTTGAAGGTTGTCGAAGGCGCCCGCCAGGATCATAGGAGAAGAGGGACCGTGATCAGACTGCGCGCACTTCCACGACTTCTGGGATATAGTGCCGCAGCATGTTCTCAATGCCCATCTTCAGGGTCGCGGTGGAGGAGGGGCAGCCGGCACAGGCGCCTTGCATGCGCAAGTAGACGACACCTCGCTCAAACCCATGGAACACGATGTCGCCGCCGTCCTGAGCGACCGCGGGGCGCACCCGCGTGTCGAGCAGTTCCTTGATCTGCGAGGCGACTTCGTCTCCCTCGCCATGATCGGCGTGGCCGTCATCAGCGGTGCCGACGAGGAGGGGCTGACCGGAGACGAAATGCTCCATGATGACCCCGAGGATGCTCGGCTTCAGGAGGAACCATTCCCGCGCCTCGTCCTTGCTGACCGAGATGAAGTCGCTTCCGAAGAAGACGCCGGTGACACCGTCGATCTCAAACAGGCGGCGCGCCAGGGGCGAACGCTCGGCCTCTTCCTCCGTCGCAAAGCTGGCGGTGCCTTCCGGCATAACCGCACGGCCGGGCAGGAACTTGAGAGTCGCCGGGTTCGGCGTCTGCTCGGTCTGAATAAACATGGACGGGCTCCAGTGGTACTACCAGTTACTTTCCAACCTGAAAGATGGGCGAGAACCGGCGGAGGTTCAAGCGCGCGCGCTGGTGCTTGCGGTTTCTCCTATTCGCCTCGCTCAAGATATGGCGTCGATGTCTTCGTCGGAAAGGTTGCCCGGTACGATCGTGACCGGAATCCGCAGCTTGCCGATCATCTTTCCCGTCAATGAGGAAACCAGCGGCCCGGGGCCGCCCTGACCCGTATTGGCCCCCAGAATGAGGATCGAGATCGAAGGTTCTTCGGCGATCAGCCGCATCAGCTCGTCGCTTTGCTTACCCTGGCGCAGGAAGAGGATCGGCATGCTCCCGACCTGCTCGACAACCTGCTTGGCGACCCTTTGGAGAAGCTGCTCCGCCTCCTGGCGCGCTTCCTTCGCCATCAGGTCGCCGACGCCAAGCCAGGCCTGGAACTCCGTGCGCTCGATTACATGCAACAGTGCCACGCGGCCGGTCGCGTGGCGCGCTCGGCGGCAGGCGTAGCGAAGGGCCACGGCCATCTCCGGGCTGTCGTCCACCACCACCAGCATCACCCTTTCGCGCGGCTTCGCTTCCTGCTCTGGCGCGTCCGGCGTTTGAGGTTCCTCGTCGGCCATTCAGGTATCGCCTTCCAATGTGGTTAGGCCTCAGTTGCGGCGGAATAGCAGATGCGCCAGCCATCCTGCCATCAAGGCGGCCAGCACGGCAATCGCGCCGTAGGCGGCGGGCTGCTCATGGGCAAAGGAGAAGAGATCTGCTTCCATCCCAAGCTTGCTGATCGATAGCGGCGTGGTCTGGGCCGCTACCACCTGCCCGTCCTGCAGAACATAGGTCTCCGCCCGATATAATCCCGGCGGCACGTTGGAGGGAAGGTGCACCGACGTGCGGAAAAGCCGTTGGCCGAGGATCGAGATTCCGGCTGGCTCACGCACATAAAGCCCTTGCCGCTGCTTGTTGCGGATCAGCGCCTCCCGCCATTCCTGTGCGGCGCGTCCGCCGGCGCGACCCGGCGGCAGCCCCAACTGCAGGTGCGCAACGCCAAACTGGTTGGCGCTCAAAACCGAGGGTTCGGCGATTTCCTCAAGCGGCCGGTTGGAGGCGATGAAGTAAAAGGCGGGGGCGCTTTCGAAGGTCATGCGCGCCGTGTTGATCCACAGGCCGGCGACGTTGGACTTGCGGAGCACGGGCTGGGCGCGTTCCGGTCCGCGCACCACCACGACGATGTCTCCCGGTTCATCCACCGTGCCGAACAGCAGGACATCGACGCCGACGAAGCCGCTGGTGATGGCCACCAGGTGGTTCGACAGGTCGGCGACAAGGCTCGCCGAGCGAGCGGGGAAGACCAGCCCCGCTGCTATCAGGCCGCAGAGCAGAAGCGATCTCAGCGCCTTCATGAGGGCGTACCGAGGCTGTAGATATCCTCGGGCGGAACGATGAGTTCGAGGCTCAGGCGAACGGCCACGGCCAGGATAAGGATGCCGAGCAGCAGCCGAAGCGCCTCTCCGGGCAGTTTGGCGCCGGCGCGGCTGCCGTACTGGGCGCCGATAACGCCGCCGACGGTCAGCAGCAATGCCAGGACCACATCGACGGTCTGGTTCTGGATGGCGTGCAGAAAGGTAACGTTGATCGAAACGAAGATGATCTGGAACAGGGACGTGCCGACCACGATGGCGGTCGGCATCCCGAGCAGGTAGATCATCAGGGGTACCAGAACGAAGGCGCCGCCCACCCCCATGATGGCGCTCAGCACCCCCACGCCGAAGCCGATGGTAAAGGGCAGAAGGGCAGAGATGTAGAGCCGAGACTGCCGGAATCGCGTCTTGAGCGGGAGGCCGTGCAGCCAGTTATGCGTATGCAGCTTACCGGCCGTCACTTTCCTGCGGCGCATCAGCAGGGCGCGCGCCCCCTCGATCAACATCAAGGTGCCCACGGTGCCGAGCAGCACCACGTAGGAGAGGTTGATCACCAGATCGATCTGGCCGAGGCTTTGCAGCAGGGAGAAGAGCGCAACGCCGATGGTGGAGCCTGCAAAGCCGCCGACCAGCAGGATCAGGCCCATCTTGAAATCGACGTTGCCACGGCTCCACTGAGAAAAGCAGCCGGATACCGACGAGGCGATGACGTTATTGGCTTGGGTCGCCACCGCTACCGGCGGAGGGATGCCGATAAAGATGAGCAGCGGCGTCATGAGGAAGCCGCCGCCCACCCCGAAAACGCCGGACAAGAAGCCGATGATGCCGCCCAGGCCCAAGAGCAGGAAGACGTTAACGGAAACTTCTGCGATGGGCAGATAGATCTGCATGGCGTTCAGGCGCCCCCTTTCCGGGGTCGATTTGCCGTAGCGCGCCCTTCCGCCGCCACAGCCTCCGGTACGCCTTCCCGCATGCCTGGATCCCTTTAAGCAGATCCGCGCCCGATCTCTCCCCCAAAGCGCGGCGCTTTGGATGCTAACCCTTTACTTCAATAATTCCAACAGGATCACCGACCGCGTCAGCCCCTGACGGGTGGTTCAGGGACGCAGGAAGCCAACGATCTCCTGAACCTCCCGCAGGATCGGCAAGGCTACGGCGTTGGCGCGCTCGGCTCCCTCTTTGAGGATGCCGTCCACATAGGCCGCATCCTGCTGCAGGCGCTTCATCTCGGCGCCGATGGGACCCAGCTTTTCCACCGCTACCTCGGTCAGCGCCTTCTTGAAGCTGGAGAACTGGCTGCCTTCGAACTCCGCTAGTACCTGCGCCCAGTTCTGGTCTGACAGCGCGGCATAGATGCCGAGGAGATTCCAGGCTTCCGGGCGCTCCTTGCGCCGCTCCTCCGGCACCTGACCCTCCGCATCCAAAGCTTCCGGGCCCGGCAGCAGCTCGGGATCGGTAGTGGCCCGGCGGATCTTCTGGGCGATGGCGTCGGAGTCATCGGTCATGTTGATGCGGCTCATGTCGGAGGGGTCCGACTTGCTCATCTTCTTGCTGCCGTCGCGCAGCGACATGACACGAGTGGCGGCGCCCAGGATCAGCGGCTCTGTGATCGGGAAGAACTCGACGCCGTAGTCGTTGTTGAACTTCTGCGCGGTATCACGGGTCAGCTCCAGGTGCTGCTTTTGATCGTCGCCCACCGGAACGTGCGTTGCCTTGTAAGCCAGGATGTCGGCGGCCATCAGGCTCGGATAGACGAAGAGCCCCGCGCTGGCATTCTCGCGGTGCTTGCCGGCTTTCTCCTTGAACTGGGTCATGCGATTGAGCCAGCCCATGCGGATGACGCAATTGAAGATCCAGGCCAGCTCGGCGTGCGCCGAAACCTGCGACTGGTTGAAGATGATGGATCGCTTCGGGTCGATGCCTGCCGCCAGGTAGGCCGCCGTGACTTCCCGCGTCTGGGCGCGCAGGGCCTCAGGATCCTGCCACACGGTGATGGCGTGCAGATCGACGACGCAGTAGATGCACTCGTAGTCGTCTTGCAGTCCGACGAAGTTGCGGATTGCCCCGAGGTAGTTGCCGAGGTGCAGATTTCCCGTGGGCTGCACGCCCGAAAAGATGCGCTTCATGATGCGTCCAGGTTAAGCGGGAGGGTTAGGCGGTTGCTGGGCGTTATCGCGCCTGCCAGGGACAGGGTCAAGAAGCGGGCGGTAGGGGATCTCCTTTGCCTGCGGCCGCAGACTTTCGGGCAAGCCGCTGCCAGGCAAGGAGGAAGGGTTCGCCTTCATGCTCTCCCCGGTGACCGGTAACCCCATAGGCGAGCGCGAGATGCCGGTCGCTCAGAACTTCATCAGGCGCACCCACCGCGATCAGCCGTCCCTGGTGCAGGAGCGCAAGGCGGGAACAAAAGCGAACCGCCAACGGCAGGTCATGCAAGACGGCGACCACTGTCTTCCCCGCCCGCGCTTCTTGAGAAAGCAGCTCCATGACCCGCAGCTGGTGGTGAGGATCCAGGGCAGCCACCGGTTCGTCAGCCAGCAGTGCCTCTGCTTCGACCGCCAGGGCGCGCGCCAGCAGCACTTGCATGCGCTCGCCACCGGAAAGGGTGATGAGCGCGCGCTCCCGCAGCTCTTCGATGCCGACCCGCCGCAGCGCCCGGGAAACGGCTGCCGCGTCCTCCGCAGCATCCCGGCGGAAGAGAGCTTGATGCGGCAGGCGGCCCAAGGCGACCAGGCGGTCCACGCGAAGGGGCCAGGCGATGTCGCTACCTTGCGCCATGTAGGCTAGGCGCCGTGCGAGGGCTGGGCGGTCCCGCCGGACAAGGGGCTTCCCGTCATAGAGGACCTGGCCACCAGAAGGAGGTCGCAGGCCCGCCAGCACGCGCAAAAGTGTGGTCTTGCCTGCGCCGTTGGGGCCGATCAGCCCCAGCAGTTCGCCGGGATGCACCTGGAGACTGACGTCGTCGAGCAGCCTGCTGTTGCCGATCGTGACCTGGATATTCTGCGCCGAAATGTGCATCAGTCCGGCAGCTCCCGTCGCAGGCGGCGCAGCAGAACCAGGAAGCAGGGGGCGCCGATCAGCGCCGTCACCACACCGAGCTTCAATTCCGGACCGATCGGCATCAGGCGCACCAGCAGGTCCGCGGCCAGAAGCAAAGCCGCGCCACCCAAGGCGGAGGCCGGCAGAAGCTGTGCTGGCCGCTGCCCTACGAAGGGGCGTAGAAAGTGTGGCACCACCAGGCCGACAAAGCCGATGGCGCCGGATACGGCGACCGCGCTGCCCACCATCATCGCGGTGCCGAGCACGAGCTTTAGGCGCAGGCGCCCCAGGTCGATGCCGAGGCTCGCGGCCGTCTCTTCGCCCAGCGTCAGGGCATCCAGGCCGCGCGATCCACTTATCAGCAGCAAGCCGCCCAGCAGCATGATGGGCGCCACCAGTTGGACGTGTTCCATTGTGCGGTCGGCGAGGGAGCCCATGATCCAGAAGACGATCTCCAGGGCGGCGTAGGGGTTGGGTGCTAGATTGAGGGCCAGGGAGGTTAGGGCAGCCGCGAAGGCATTAATCGCGACGCCGGCCAGGATCAGGGACAGGGTGGTCGCTTCCCGTCCTGCAAGAAGATGCAGGAAGAGAACCGAGAGCAGCGCGCCGCCCATCCCGCCCAGGGGGAGGGCGAGGGGAAAGGTCAGGGAGAGGCCACTATAGAGCGCGACGACGGCGCCGAAGGCGGCGCAGCTCGAAACGCCGATCACACCCGGCTCGGCCAGAGGGTTGCGGAGAAATCCCTGCATTGCTGCCCCAGAGAGCCCGAGGCTTGCGCCCACCAGAGCACCCAGTAGCGCCCGCGGCAGCCGGAGTTCGAGGAGCAGCAGGGTTTCAAGGGTGCTCTCTCCTGCCAGCAAGCTGGAAGCGGCAGAGACAAGAGAGATGGGCGCTTCACCGACACCCAGGGATAGCAGCATGAGCGCGGCAACGAGCAGGCCGAGGCCTGGCAACAACCAGGGAAGCTGGTCGCTGCGGCTGGCGGACCGACCGGCGTCGAGCGCCATCATTTTGGCACCGCTGCCTGTTGCAGGCGCACGACGGCATGCCGCAGGCTTTCAACTGCCTCGACCAGACCTGGCCCCGCGCAGGTCCAGAGGGAGGGATGAATCACGATCCGATGCATTTCCGAGAAGGCCTCTTGCAGGGCGGGGTGCTGAAGAATGGCGTGCGCAAGGGAGGCCGGTGCTTCCTCTGCATGATTGAGTATCAGAAGATCCGGCCGGTGCCAGAGCAGCCTTTCCACCGGCAGCGGGCCATTGTGATCCTGGAGAACCTCTGCCGCCAGATTGCG
>JAJUFM010000082.1 GCA_029265995.1 Rhodospirillaceae bacterium
GAGATACTGGCGCTCGCGAGTGCGCTCCGCCTTCTGAATCCCGGGATTGACCGCTTGTGCACCCCGGAGCAGCTCGGTAGGCAAGAGCTAGCTTTTCCCACATCGAGCCCCACCCATGCTCCGCATCGCCACGCTCGGCCCGTCTTCCACAAATCACGCCCTGGTCGCCCATCGCTACATGGCCTTTGCAGGAATAGAGGCCTATGAACTCCATCTCGTGACCCGCTTCGCCGAGGCCGTGCAAGCCGTGCTGGAGGGCCAGGCCGACATCATCCTGCAGTGCGCCGTTCATCCTGAAACACCCGAGATACTTGGCAGTAACTTCCGTCGACTCTTCGCGATCGACAGCTTCATCACCGACAGCCAAGAACTGGGGATCATCTCTCGCAAGGACGGCGATCCGCGCGGGAAACTGGGTATCCTGCTGCCCGCCAATGGCAGCTATACCGATGTCTCCCGCTGGCGCGAGTTGGTGAATGTGAGCTCCCTACCGATCATCGCCGACAAGCTGCTGGCGGGAGAGCTGGATGCAGGCTTGACCTACACCCGCTACGCCGCCGAGCATCCGGATATCCTCCAGGTCGAGGAGGTCATCGGCTCCCCCGACGATGTCTGGATCGTCTATGGGCGTGCGCGTGCAGGCCGCAGCGGCGAGACCCTGGGCAATGCCGAAGGGGCAGGCATCCGGCAGATCAGGCGGCTTGCCGGTCAATAAGATAGCGCGCCACCGTTGTTCGGCGCACGTCCGGCTAGGGCCTTTCGCCTGCCGCGGCCGGATAGATGACCGTCTCGTCGTCCTGCACCTCTGCCCCCGGGGTGAGGCGCGCCGGCTCGATGCGGTCGCTTCCCATCAGGTGAAAGACCTGCTCGCCCCGTGCCAGGAGGTGATCGGCGATGATGCGCCGGTGACACCGCCACCAAACGGCCTCGGCGCACATGATCGCGCAGCGCCGCGCACGCCCCATCTCGATCAGCTGCTCGAGCGCGGTCTGAAACTCCTCCGATAGCCCGTGATCCGCATAGTTGTGAAAGCTGGCGTTCTGCCAGAAGCCGTTCACCTCCGGCGCGATCTCCTTCGAGCGGCTGCGCAGGCCCCCCAGTTCCGGAAAATGCCGATAGCCGATCTGAACGGCCTCGAGGGCCGCAGGCAAGACATCCTTGTTGTACTGAGGATTGGTGCGTGACTTCGGCACCGTGCGCACATCGGCCACAACCCCCACTTCCGCCAGCCGCAGGAGGCCGACGATCTCCTCGATCGTGCGGGTCGAGTGCCCGATGGTGAAGAAGGGCAAGGTCAAGAGGCTGTGTCCCTTCTGGAGGCAGCGGGAGATGCTCTCCCATTTCCCTTACCGATCTAGAAGACCTCTGACTGATCGTCTATCGGGTTATAGATGATCATGTTTCGATCATACGGCTCCTTCGCGGCAAGCAGGACTGGATTCCCATCCTGTCATCGCTCGAGCCCTGAGTGACTTCTCCGCTGTCTGGACCTCGTACATCAAGCGTCAAAGATAAAGCCGTCGACGGGGCAATTCCCTGGGCCCCCTTCCCAACCTCGTGAAGCCGGATCATGGTCTGGCCGTGATGACGAAAGACGCCCTCGAACGACACCAGGTGTGGATCTACCTCACGGCGCTGCTGCTGGGCCTCCTGTTTGGCAGGCTGGCGCCAGACGCGGCTCCAGTGCTGGAGCTTCTGGTGTGGCCGAGCCTGGGGCTCCTGCTCTACACCACCTTCACCCAGGTCCCGCTCCTTCATCTTTCAGAGGCTTTGCGAGACCGGCGTTTCATTGCGGCTGTGGTGGCCGCGAACTTCCTTCTGGTGCCGCTGCTGGTCCTGGCGCTATTGCCGCTTGCTCCCGATCAGCCGGCGCTGCGGCTCGGCATGCTGCTCGTCCTGCTGGTTCCCTGCACCGACTGGTTCATTACCTTCACCCACTTGGGCCAGGGAGACGTGCGGCGCGCCATTGCTGTCACGCCGCTTAACCTCCTGCTCCAGTTCCTGCTGCTGCCGCTCTACCTGTGGCTCTTCCTGGAGGAGACTACGCTCGACCTTTTTGCGCCCCAGCGCTTGCTGTGGGTCGGCCTGCTCTTCCTCGCGGCCCCCCTGCTGCTCGCCTTCCTCACCCAGCGCTGGTTGAAGCGGAAGCAAGAGCACAAGCGGCTGCTTTCGCGTCTCGATGCGCTCCCCCTTCCCCTGCTGGCAGCGGTCGTCTTCCTGGTAGCCGGAGCAAACGAGGCCGGTCTTGCCGCATCCGGACCGCTGCTCCTCGCCTACCTCCTTTTCCTCGCGGGCGCGGCCATGATCGGCCTCCTCGTCGCGCGCCTTTTTCGGCTTCCCGCAGCCCAGGGGCGCACGCTGATCTTCAGCCTCGGAACCCGCAACTCCTTCGTCATCCTCCCCTTCGCCCTCGCCCTGCCCGCCCCCTGGAATCTCGCCGCGATGGCCATCGTGCTGCAGTCCCTGGTCGAGCTCTTCGGCATGGCCGCCTTCCTCTGGCTTGTTCCGAACAAGCTGCTTCCGGTGAAGGCAGGATCGTGAGAGGCGGTCAAATGGACATCCCCAGTGAAGCAACCGAAGCCCTTCTGGCGGTCAGGAAGCATTTGAACCGCTCCCTGATCGCGGCCTACCTGCATGGTTCGGCCGTCGCGGGTGGCTTGCGCCCTTACAGCGACGTGGATTTGCTCATCGTCACCGAGCTGGCGATCGCGCCAGAGGCGCGCAAGGCACTCCTTCACGACTTGCTGCGGCTTTCAGGGCCCTATCCCTTCGATGCAGGAGCGCGGCGACCGCTCGAAGTGGTCCTATTTTCGCGTTCGCATCTTTCCGACCTGCCCTATCCTGCGCGGAGCGAGTTCATCTATGGCGAATGGCTGCGCCAGGACTTCGAAGCGGGCGCTGGCCCCGATTTGCACCCGGATCCGGAAATGACGCTGCTACTGGCCCAGGCCCGCCAGGAGGCACGCCCGCTTTACGGGCCGGAGGCCGCCCGGCTTCTGCCGGCAATCCCGCCGAGCCATGTCCGCCGCGCGATCAAGGATGCCCTGCCGGCGCTGCTCGCCGGGCTGATCGACGACGAGAGGAATGTCTTGCTGACCCTGGCGCGCATGTGGCGCACGCTGCTCACCGGAGACTTCGTCCCCAAGGACGTTGCCGCCACCTGGGCTGCCGCGCGCCTGCCAAAGGCAGAGGCCGATCTGCTGTTGGCGGCGCGACAGGCATACCTGGATGGGCGTGACGTAGATTGGAAAGCCCGCGAGCAGCAACTCCAGCGAACCCTAAGCGCGCTGCACGACCGCATCCTGGAGAAGGCCTGAGGCGGCCTTCACGACCTTCGCCAGCGCCTCAGACTGGCAAGGCTCACTCAATCCTTAAGGAGGTGAACAATCTGGTGCTTTCCAAGCCAAAGTTATAGGTGTGAAAGCCGATCGAACATCGCCCGCCAAACTCAATCGAGCCTGTCAAGCCCCCGGGATGGGGGCAAGGAGACCTCCCCATGACGCACTTCACCGGTGGATGCCTTTGCGGGAAGCTGCGGTTCGTGGCGTCGGGACGGCCCTATCGGGTGGGTCTCTGCCATTGCCTCGACTGCCGCAAGCATCACGGCGCGCTCTTCGGCGGCTCGGCGGTCTTTCCCGAGGAGGCGGTGGTGATCGAGGGGGAGGCGCAAGGCTATGGCGGGCGCTTCTTCTGCCCGACCTGTGGCTCCTCTGTCTTCGCGCGCAGCGGCGACGAGGTCGAGGTGGCGCTCGGCAGTCTTGACGCCCCCGACCTCTTGAAGCCGACCTACGAGAACTGGACGATCCGGCGGGAAGGCTGGCTGCCGCCCTTCCCTATAGTACGCCGTTATCTGCAGGACCATGATCCTGGGAGCCGTACTGAAGAGTAGAAGCCGGGGCAGGCACCTCGTCTAAGTACTCGGTGTCTAAGTACTCGGTCTAAATGCGTCGCCGCGCCAAGCCCGCCCGGCGTCGGCAACGCATCAAAGCAGATCATCTCCATCGGCCCAAAAATCAAACGAGCCAACGAACCAAGACGAGACGCTGCTCTTTATCTAGCGTTTGCAAGCTGTTGATAGACTGACCCTGCTATTGGGTATCACTCTCCCCACCATGGATGCCGAGGATCGTCATGGCCTCCGCCAGTGCGGCCTCGGAAGCATCATGGTCGCCCGCCTCGTGCAGTTCTTCACCTTCTTTCCGGAGCTCCATCACGCGCTCACGGTCTTGGCCCGAGAGTTGCGCGTTCGGGAGAGCTGCATCGATTTCCGCCATCATCGTTGGGCATTGATGGGCCAGTGCGGATCCGGCGGAAAGGGCGAACAACAAAGCTGAGGTAAGGATAATGCTACGCATGTCTAAGCCTCCGCTGATTGTGAAGCGGGCCGTTCCTCGACCCTGCAGCGACGCGTTCGGACGGCCGGCGATCGGGCGTCGCGCGCCGAGCAAGGCTAAGACGATACAGGCTCCAAAAAGGTTCCCGGAGAAGTGGGTCAAAGAGGATCTTGTCACAGGGAGGAAGCCGACAGCGCGCATCGGGAACAGGGGGGAATTTGTAAGGCACGCGACCGCGCGGCTTGGAGGCACTGCCTATCACTAGAGTTCGAGTGGGTTACGGGCACAATTCGCACAGTGCGAGGAAATAGCAGCCCGAAATCATACCACGAGCAAGGGGCTGGCATTCTCCGGCCTCCATGCTATATTACATGTAAATGAAATGAGGGCCCGGCATGACGGCAGCTTCAAAGGTAGAGCAGAACCGTGAGGCGGTGCGCGCGCATCGCAAGCGTTTGCGCGCCCAGGGGCTGCGGCCTATCCAGATTTGGGTGCCGGACGTGCGCGCGCCCAGCTTCAAGGCGCAGGCCCACAGCCAATCGCGGGCCGTGGCCGCCAGCGCCCATGCCCGCGAGGACCAGGCCTTCATCGACGCCGCGTCCGACTGGGACGATGAATGAAGCGCGGAGAGGTGTGGACCGTCTCTGGCGGCAAGGACTATGGGGGCAAGCCCCGCCCTGCCGTGATCGTGCAGGACGACAGCTTCGATGCGACGGATTCCATAACCGTCTGCGCCTTCACCACGGACCCGACCGAGGCCCCGTTGTTCCGCCTCGTGGTGGAGCCCAATGAGCGCAATGGTTTGCGCTCGCCTTGCCGCCTGATGGTGGACAAGATCACCACCGTTCCCAAGGCCAAGCTGGGCGCGCAGATGGGCCGCCTCGATGACGAGGACATGCTGCGGCTCAATCAGGCCATGGCGGTGTTTCTTGGCATGGCGGCATCGCGGCCGACCGGGCGGCCCAAGACGCCATGACCGGCCCGAGTCGCCCGTTGCACCAATCGAGGTTCGACGCTGTTGTCGGCCTTAACCGTTGCGGGCCGAGTACAAATAGGCGTCTATAGGCGGTGAACGTCATGTGTCGCCAGGCGTGGTATCTTGCGACAATCGGGCCATGTCCATGTACGCGCCCGCCGCCGCTTCAATCGTCGTGTAATCGCGTCCGGCATGCTGCCGCACGACCTCTACAGCTACATCAGTCCGCCGCCCCGTACCGGCCGGTCGGTCAAGCGCAATTTTACAGACTGGACTCTCTTCGATGACTGGCCGGAGCAGGTGCCCGTTACCGGGGCCGAGTGTTCGAGACGTGGTTCGGCGATCTCTTCGATGAGATGTTCGGGCCTTACCAATGATCTGAGAAGGGGACATCGCCCATGACCGTGCCGCTGCGCGCCGCCCTCTATCTGCGCGTCTCGACGGAGCGGCAGGCCGGGATGATGTTTCCATTCCTGACCAGAAGCGTCAGGGCGAGGTCTATTGCGTTCATGGAAGGGGGGCGGCTACCGCCGCGACCACCTGCGCGCACTCACGCAGCGCGTAGAGGTGGCCGAGAAGGAAGTGCGGATCATGGGATCGAAGCCAGAACCGCTCCGCATGCTCGTCGCCGCCCAAGGCGGACAATCGGCGGCGAACGGCGTTCGCGGTTCTGTAGTGAAATGGCGCGCCCGGGAAGATTCGAACTCCCAACCTTCTGATCCGTAGTCAGATGCTCTATCCAGTTGAGCTACGGGCGCAGCCGCGGACGGAGGGGATCGGCTGGCAGGCAGCGCGTCGTTCCGTCCGGCTGCGGGTGTCTAGCAAATGGCCGGGGGGCTGACAAGGGCTCTAAAACAGGCGCGCGCGCTTCTGCCTCTTTTGCATCGGAGGTGGGAGGTTTATCTCTCCGATTTTCCGTTCGCTGCTGCAGTGAAAGTCGCCTCAGGCGCGGTCGCGCAGGCCCGCTGCCCCCGCCTTCTCCGAGCAATGGGCGCAGCAGTAGATGGCGCCGCCGGCCTCTACACCGTGGCCGATCACCCGGGTGTTGCAGTGAGCGCACCGCGGTGCGCAGGCCTCGATGGCGCATTCGAAGCTGTCGAAAGTCATGGTGCGGCCGTCCCGGGTTACCTGGAAGGCCTTGTCGTAGTCATTGCCGCATTGATCGCAAATCGCCATGGATCTTGCTCCTGGAAAGAAAGGAAAAGCGGTTCAGGCGGTGCCGGCGCAGACACGCAGCAGAAGGCCGAGCAAGACGAGAGCGATGAGGCCGCCGAAGAATATCATCCGACGCCGCCGGGTGCGCAGGATGATCTCGCCCTGGCGCGCGTCGGTCGCATCATAGGTTTCCCGGCCCGGCCCGCGATCCGCTGCTCGCGCGCGCCGCTCATCCTCTTGGCTCATAGCAGCCCTACCTCCTTCGCCTGAGCGTGTGCTGAGGCAATCCACAGCCTGCCAGAGTGTTCCCGCCCTACCCTCGGGGGATCCTTCGGACAACGGCGATCGTTGCTCGGAGGGACGGCTTCAGGTTGAATGCCTCCCACTGGTCCGGAACAAGAAAGGCTAGCTCTTGTGAACCCGAGCGCTCCCGACAAGACCTTCCCCGTATCCTGGTGGGAACTTCACCGCGACGCCAAGGCACTGGCCTGGCGGCTGATGTCTCTCGCCCCCTTCAAGGGCATCATCGCGATCACCCGCGGCGGCATGGTTCCGGCAGCCATCATCGCCCGAGAATTGGAAGTACGCCTGATCGAAACCCTCTGCATCGCCAGCTACGACGATCGGACTCAAGGTCGCGCCCAGATTCTCAAGGCGGTCGAGGGCGACGGCACCGACTGGCTGATCATCGACGATCTGGTGGATACGGGCGCCACCGCACGGCTGGTGCGCGAACTGCTTCCAAAAGCCCATTTTGCGACGGTTTATGCCAAGCCCGCCGGCCGGCCGCTGGTGGACACCTTTGTCACAGAAGTAAGCCAGGATACCTGGATCCTCTTCCCCTGGGATACCGACATGCAGGCGGTGCCACCGCTGATCAAGCGTTGAAGCGAGCGCCGACGGCGCGCCTTTACCGCTGACGGCCATGACCTGCCAACGCTGCCCCAGGTTTCGGGAGATTGCCATGTTCCCCTACCGCCTTCTCCTCGCCCTCTTTCTGATCATTCTGCCTTTTGGCGAGACGCGCGCACAGCCGCCGGAGGCCATGGTCGCGGCGGCCAACCCATTGGCGGTGGAGGCTGGCGTGGAGATGCTGCAAGCTGGCGGCAGCGCCGTGGACGCCGCCATTGCGGTGCAACTGGTGCTTGGACTGGTGGAGCCTCAATCTTCAGGCATCGGAGGGGGCGCCTTCCTGCTGCACTATCAGGCGTCCGATGGACTGATCCAGGCCTATGACGGGCGAGAAACGGCGCCCCTTGCGGCCGATAATAACCTCTTTCTGGATGAGGAGGGGCAGCCTCTGGATTTCTGGGATGCTGTCGTCGGTGGCCGCTCCGTCGGTACACCGGGGCTTTTCCGCCTGCTCGAGCTGGCGCATCAGCAACATGGCAAGCTGCCGTGGCCCCAGCTGTTCGAACCGGCCATTACCCTAGCGGAAGAGGGCTTCGAGATATCGCCACGGCTCGCCGGCCTGATCGCCGAAGACCGCTTTCTCGACCGCTATCCCGAGACGCGTGCCTACTTCCTCCTGCCGGACGGACAGCCAAAGGCGGAAGGCACCCTGCTACAGAATCCAGCCTATGCGGAGACGCTGCGCAGGGTCGCGGAAGGCGGTGCCGACGCCTTCTACCGGGGCCCGATCGCAGAGGACATCGTCGCAGCCGTCCAGGGAGCAACCGACAACCCCGGGCTGCTTGCCCTGGAAGACCTGGAAGCGTACGAAGCAAAGGAGCGGAAGGCACTCTGCGGTCGCTATCGCAGCTACCAGGTCTGCGGCATGCCTCCTCCCACATCTGGCGGGGTGGCTGTCCTGCAAATCCTCGGCATGCTGGAGAACTTTGACCTCCCGGCGCTGGAAGCCGGCTCGGCCCAGGCTGTACATCTCGTCGCCGAAGCGAGCCGCCTCGCCTTTGCCGACCGCAATGCCTATCTGGCAGACAGCGATTTTGTGCAAGTGCCTGTACAGCGGCTGATCGAGCCGACCTACCTGCGCCAGCGCGCCGCCCTGATCCGGGAAGATAAGGTCATGCCCGACGCCACGGCGGGCGATTTGCCACAGAAGGGCGGGATCGGGACGGAGATCGACACTCCCAGCACCTCGCACCTGGTAATTGTCGACCAAGCCGGCAACGCCGTCTCCATGACCACCTCGATCGAATCTGCCTTTGGGTCCCGGTTGATGGTGCGCGGCTTTCTACTCAACAACGAGCTCACCGACTTCTCTTTCGTGCCGGAGACCGACAACGGGGTTGTGGCCAATCGGGTAGAAGCAGGCAAGCGGCCGCGCAGCTCCATGGCGCCAACCCTGGTGTTCGATGAGGCCGGCCGCTTTCATACCGCGGTGGGTTCCCCGGGAGGCGCGCGCATTATCGGCTACACCGTAAATGCCCTCCTCGCGTTGCTGGATTGGGGGTTCGATCCGGAGGCGGCTGTCAGCCTGCCCCACGTCGCCAACTTGAATGGCCCGACACTTCTGGAGGAGGACACGCGGCTGGCAGATCTCGCGCCGGCGCTGGAAGCCCTGGGCCACGAGGTTGAGGTTCGAGAGATGACCAGCGGCCTTCACGCAATCCAGATGGGACCGCAAGGCCTGCGGGGCGGGGCGGATCCTCGTCGTGAAGGGTCCGTGGGAACGCCGTAAAGCCTCTGATCAGGCTGGACGCTCCCCTGCGCAGGCATCTGTGCTTCAGCCGCAGGCCTCCGCCCGCGCGGACCTCAGACGTTGAAGCGGAAGTGGAAGACGTCTCCGTCCGCTACGAGATATTCCTTGCCCTCTGCCCGCATCCGGCCCGCATCCTTGGCTCCCTGCTCGCCACCAAGTGCAATGTAGTCGTCATAAGCGATGGTCTCGGCACGAATGAAGCCGCGCTCGAAATCGCTGTGGATCACCCCTGCGGCCTCCGGCGCCTTGGCGCCGCGACGCACCGTCCAGGCACGTGCTTCCTTGGGCCCCACCGTGAAGAAGGTAAGAAGATCCAGCAGTTCGTAGCCGGCCCGGATCAGACGCGCGAGTCCGCTTTCTTCCAGTCCCAGCTCTTCCAGGAATGCCTGCTTCTCCTCGGGATCCAGAGCGGCGATTTCCGCTTCGATGGCGGCAGAGACCACCACAAAGCCTGCACCCTCCGCCTCGGCCTTGGCGCGAACCTGCTCCGAATAGGCATTGCCGCTGGCCACTTCGTGCTCGGCCACGTTGGCCACATAGAGCACTGGTTTCGCAGTCAGGAGATTGAGCGAGCGAAAAAGGGGCATCTGCTCGTCGCTAAGGGACACCTTGCGCGCCGGCTGCCCATCGCGCAGAGCGGTTAGCACCGGCTCCAGCACCGCCAGGCGTTGCTTCGCCTCCTTGTCGCCTGTTCGGGCGCGTTTGGCCGTGGTGTCAGCCTGCCGCTCCAGGCTATCCAGATCCGCGATCATCAGTTCGGTTTCGACGGTATCCGCATCTCGGATGGGATCGACCGAGCCCTCCACATGGGTCACGTCGCCTTCAAAGCAGCGCAGCACATGAACGATGGCATCCACTTCCCGGATATTGGCCAGGAACTGGTTGCCCAGACCCTCGCCTCGAGAAGCGCCGCGCACCAGCCCCGCGATATCCACGAACTCAAGCTGAGTCGGGATAATCTTCGCCGATCCGGAAATGGCGGCCAACCGCTCGAGCCGGGGGTCGGGTACCGCCACCCGGCCGACATTCGGCTCGATCGTGCAGAAGGGATAGTTGGCGGCTTCCGCGGCCGCGGTCTCGGTCAAGGCATTGAAAAGGGTCGATTTGCCCACGTTGGGCAGGCCGACGATACCGCAGTTGAAACCCATTATTCGTCTCTTCGTCTATCGCCCGTTAAAGGGCCAAGTACATTGCGCAAGGCGCGGGCAAGTACGCCTTCTTCGCTTCTGTGGTTTGCTGCGCCCGATGGCGATTGCTGAAGCGGAGTCGACTTCCTCGGCGGCTGCGTTGTCTTTTTGGGCCGTTCGCTCAGCAGGCTTTGCATGACCTTCGACGTAAAAGCATTGTCCGCCTGCTCGCTGTTCTCCACCAGCAAGGGCGCCTGCTCGGCCATGGCTTTGAAGAGCCGCTCGAAGTGCGGCTGCTCCGCCTTGGCCAGGTCGCTCAGCACATGGCCGTGCACCCGCGACTTGTCGCCAGGATGCCCGATGCCGATCCGCAGCCGGCGAAAGTCCGGACCGATGTGCTGGGTAATGGACCGGAGCCCGTTATGGCCGGCGTGCCCACCGCCGCGCTTCATCTTGATCTTGCCCGGCGCCAAATCGAGTTCGTCGTGCAGAACAAGCACCGCGTCCGGGCTCAGCTTGAAGAAGCGCAGCGCTTCACCTACGGCCTGGCCCGAGTTGTTCATATAGGTCAGGGGCTCCAGGGCCACGACCTTTACGCCGTTGAGCTGGCCTTCCGCGACTTGTCCCTGAAACCGCTTCCGCCAGGCTGAAAAGCCATGCCGTTGGGCAATGGCCTCCAGCGCCATGAAGCCGACGTTGTGGCGATGGCCAGCATAATTGGGACCGGGATTGCCGAGCCCGACGATCAGAAGCATGGAACCTCCGCGCACCGTGAAAAGGGAGCAGGCGGCCCGAACAACAGAGCGGGACCAGCGAGGGCCCCGCGTGAATCTCCCATGGTGGTCCTAAGCGCCTGCGAAGAATCTGGACCCCAGAGCGCCGACCCTCAGGATGCCGGGAAAAGCAAACGACGGCGGCCGCAGCCGCCGCCGAATAGAATGGCGGAGCGTCAGCCCTCGGCTTCGCCCTCTTCCGCTTCCTCGCCGTCTTCACCCTCGGCGGCCTCGGACTTGACCGCGCTGGGCGCCACGATGGTCGCGATGGTGAAGTCGCGATCCCTGATGACTGGCTCCACGCCCTTCGGCAGCTGCACGTGGCTGATGTGCAGGCTGTCGCCAATGTCGGCCTTGGCTACATCGAGTTCGATGAAGTCGGGAATCGCATTCGCCGGACATTCGAGCTCTACGTCGTAGCGGACGACGTTGAGCACGCCACCGCGGCGCAGGCCGACCGAGCTCTCCTCATTGAGGAACTGAACGGGTACCGCAACATTGACCCGCGAGCTCGCCGAAACGCGCAGGAAATCGAGGTGCAGCGGCTCGTCCTTGATGGGATGCATCTGCACATCGCGGGCCAAGACCACGTGCTTCTTGCCGTCCGCCTCGATTTCAAACAAGCGGGTGAAGAAGCCGGCGCGATTCAGCTCACGCTTCATCAGGCGCATTTCAATGCTGATCGGCGTCGCGTCCTTGCGGTCGCCGTAGATTACCGCCGGCACCAGACCGGCGCGACGTGCGGCGCGGGCGGCCCCCTTTCCGGCCCGCTCCCGCAGCTGTGCGGGAATAGTAACTCTTTCTTCCATCTGCTCTCAAAGCTCCCTTCAGGGTTTGCAGGAACAGCGGACCACGCGCCCGCTGCAGGCATGGCGGCTCCGGCCTCCAGGGGTGCCGAAGCGCGCTGCCGGCCGCCTCAATTCGAGGTCGGCATGTCAAAAAGGCTGGATACGGAGTGCTCGTCGCTAATCCGGCGGATGGCCTCGCCCAACAGCGGGGCGATCGAAAGCTGCCGGATGTTCTGCGCGACGCGCATGGCCTCGGTTTGCTGAATTGAGTCGGTCGTCACCAGTTCGGTCAGTGGCGAGGAACTGACGCGGGCCACGGCCCCGCCGGAAAGCACGCCGTGGGTAACATAGGCGGACACCTGTTTGCCTCCGGCCTGGGTCAAGGCCACGGCGGCGTTGCACAGGGTGCCGGCACTGTCGACGATGTCATCCACGAGAATACAGGTCCGCCCCTCGACATCGCCGATGATATGCATCACTTCGGAGACGCCTGCGCGCTCGCGCCGCTTGTCGATGATCGCAAGTTCGGCATCCAGGCGCTTGGCGATGGCACGCGCACGCACCACACCGCCCACGTCCGGGGAGACAATCGTCAGATCCTGCCCCTTGAAGCGGTCCATGATGTCTTTCACGAAGACCGGCGCGCCGTAGAGGTTGTCGGTCGGGATGTCGAAGAAACCCTGAATCTGGCCCGCATGGAGATCGAGGGTCAGCACACGGTCTGCCCCAGCCTTGGTAATCAGGTTCGCCACCAGCTTGGCGGATATCGGCGTGCGCGGCCCGGACTTTCGATCCTGGCGCGCATAGCCGTAGTAGGGAAGTACGGCAGTAATGCGGCGCGCCGAACCTCGCTTCAAGGCGTCGATCGCGACCAGCAGTTCCATCAGGTTGTCGTTCGCCGGGTAGGAGGTAGACTGGATGACGAAGACATCCTCACCCCGGACGTTCTCGTGGATCTCGACGAAGACTTCCATGTCGGAAAAGCGCCGCATGGCGGCCTTCGTCAGGGGAAGGTTTAGATAGGCTGAGATCGCTTCGGCCAAGGGCCGATTCGAGTTGCCTGTGAGAATCTTCATGTCAACGAGACCGCCCAGGTGGCTTGTAAGCGAAGAACGCGCGCAAATACGAGCAGCCGCAGCACCTCATGGGGGAGCCGCGGGCGCGCGGAACATATCAACGTGTCATCCTTCTGTAAACGACGTAGCGGAAGCGCCGAATCCCCTGCCTCGCCGTCTTTCTGAGCGCAGCGAATGACCTCGGTCCGATGATCCCTACACTGCGAAATCCTTCACCTTCGTTCAGGAAGACGAGTTGAAGAAAGCAAACGATAGAATGTCACAGCAGTAGCGGTCCCTCGCTTGGCTGCTCATCCGGCAGCAGGAGGGAAGAAAGCGTTACGCCCAGGAGCCGAACGCCCCGGCGCGGCGGCAGCAGAGGCAGCAGGAGCGCAAGAGCGATCTCTTCCAGTTCGACACGGCTCGCCACAGGATAGAGGAGCGTCCGGCTGCGGGTGATCTGCTCGAAGTCCGAATACTTTACCTTGAGCGTGACCGTGCGCCCGCGGACTTCTCCCTGAGCGCAGCGCTGCCAGACCTTGTCCAGGATCGGCTGCAACGCCCGGCGCATTGCCTCGAAGTCGAAAAGATCGTCAAAGAAGGTATTCTCGGCGCCGATCGACTTGCGGATGCGGTTTGGCTTGACCGGGCGATGATCCACTCCCCGAGAGATCCAGTAGTAGTGCGGTCCGGCCTTGCCGAAGTGCTGCTGAAGAAAAGCCAGGCTGCGCGTGCGCAGGTCTCGCCCCGTAAAAATACCCAGTCGTTGCATCTTCGCTGTGGTTGCTGGCCCGACGCCATGAAAGCGGCTGACCGGAAGTTCCTCTACGAAGGCGGGTCCCCTCCGCGGGGTAATCACGAAGAGCCCGTCGGGCTTTCGGTAGTCAGACGCCAGCTTGGCGAGGAACTTGTTGTAGGAGACC
Organism: Rhodospirillaceae bacterium; assembly: GCA_029265995.1. Taxonomy (GTDB): domain Bacteria; phylum Pseudomonadota; class Alphaproteobacteria; order Kiloniellales; family DSM-21159; genus Aquibaculum. The sequence continues at coordinate 13,794 of JAJUFM010000082.1, forward strand.
CCTGCGGAGGCCGTGAGGCCTGTTTCTGCGCGAATGCGCGCGCGGATCGTTTCGGCAATTTCTGTGGCCGACGGGATCCCCCGCAGGTTGTCGGTCACATCCAGATAGGCCTCGTCCAGCGACAGCGGCTCGATCAGAGGCGTGTAGGCGGAGAAGATCTCGCGGATCTGTTGGGAGATGGCGCGGTAGACGTCGAAGCGGGGCTTGATGACGACAAGTTCGGGGCACTTACGCCGTGCAGTGACCGACGGCATGGCCGATCGAACGCCATAGCGCCTCGCTTCGTAGCTTGCGGCTGCCACCACTCCCCGCTCTCGTGCGCCGCCGACCGCCACCGGTTTGCCCCGCAGATCAGGATTGTCGCGCTGCTCGACCGAGGCATAGAAGGCGTCCATGTCCACATGGATGATCTTGCGGAGCGGCGCGCTCTCATCTGGCGTCTCGGGAAGAACCACAGTTTCCTGCTTGCCGGAATCCATAACCCTCAGGCCCTGAATAACCGCTGCAGGGAACACCTATAGCTGAGTTTTCGCAACATCGACCGGAACAGAAGCAAAACGGCGGCTCTGTACTAGTCGTCGTCTTCCACCTCGGCTTCCGCAGCACCCATCAGCTGTCCGCAGGGAGCGTCCTCCGCCAAACCAAGTTCGAGGAAAGGGAGCACAGCGGCCAGCGGTGCGACCAGGGCGCCCAGCGCCGCCGCCAGACCACCGCGCACGGCAAGCTCGGTGGGATCGATGCCAACGGAGGGAGACGCCAGCGTTCCCCCCACCACCACACCAACCCTGGAGCTGGCAAATCCTGGATCCTTCGCTTCGCCGTTGATCTCCAACGCCAAAGCCTCTTCGCTCAGGTCGATGGTTCCCTGTACTCCGATCGCGCTGTCCTCGGTATCCAGCAGGATCGGATTGGCGGTCATCACGCCCTCCGCCATGTCGAAGGCGCCGATGAAACAGCGAATGTTCATGTCGCTGGGTACGCCATCCGTCAGCACCACCGCGATCGCCTCAAGGAAACCGGCATCAAGAAGTTGCAGGATCGAGCCGGAGATATGTCCGCCATTCATGATGATAGCGGCATCCCCCTC
>JAJUFM010000023.1 GCA_029265995.1 Rhodospirillaceae bacterium
CGGCCAGGATGCGCAGCCAAGGCATCCCGCAAGCGGCGTTCCCTACGACTTTCATTGACCAGCTCGATCTCAGCACCTGAAAGCTCCACGGAAGAAGGTAGAACGTCCAGATTGGGGACAAGCGATGGAAGCGCAGCCTCCGCCAAGTCCACGCCGTTGAGAAGAACTTCATAGACCGTGCGTCGGCTGGCTTCCCGATCCAGACCCAATCCCGTGCTGGCGTTCGCCTGTGGATCCAGATCTATGACCAGAACTCGCGCGCCACAGGCGGCTAAGGCGGTGCCCAGATTGATAGCGGTCGTGGTCTTGCCGACTCCCCCTTTTTGGTTCGCCACTGCGAGGATTCGGGTGGGGGTGGGAAAGGGTTTTATTTCCGCTGTGGTGCTGTCCTGCCCACCTGCGTGTCGATCGTCAGCTGTCACGGCAAATGGGTCCCTATTCTCAGTATGACACCATCAGCTGCTGCCCGGCTCGCGAAGGTATCGATGCGCCTGCTCACACTGCTATCGAGGCTTGCGAGTTCGCGGTCGACCGAGCGCCCCTTGAGAAAGAGGCAAATGCCCTCTGGCAGCAGCAACCTCTCCGCATAGTCAAGCAGTCGATCGAGGGGTGCAAGAGCACGCGCCGTAACGACATCCGCCTTGATCCCATCAAGATGCTCGATCCGCGCAGGATGCACCTGGACCGTTGTTTCCGTGGCTCGGGCCACCTCCCGCAAGAAAGCGCACTTACGACGATCTGACTCGACGAGATGCACTTCCCCGGCGCCCATCAGCGCCAGAACCAGCCCGGGAAAACCAGCTCCACTTCCCAAATCGATCACCCGACGCGCGCGATTATCCGGCTGGCTTGGCATAAATGACATTAATTGTGCTGAATCGAGGAAATGGCGCCGCCACAGATCCGCCAGGGTGTCGCGTCCCACAAGGTTGATCGAGCGGTTCCAGCGCTCCAGAAGCTCCCCATAGAGTGCCAGTTTGTCCAGCGTTTCACGTGAAACGCCCGAGGCAGCAGCAAGCTCTTTTATGCCAAAAGGTGAAGTTGCACCTTGCATGTTAGGCAACCTGCGAACTCCGCGGAGCACGCAGATACCGCAGAAGAACCAGAAGAGCGGCGGGAGTCACCCCTGGGATGCGTCCTGCCGCGCCGAGTGTTGCAGGTCGCGCAGAAGCGAGCTTCTCCCGCATCTCGTTGGAAAGGGAAGGGATAGCCCTGAAGTCGAGATCGGCGGGGATCTTCAGGGCTTCATCTTTGCGAAAGGCGCGCACATCGGCTTCTTGCCGGGCGAGATAACCTGCATAGCGCGCTTCGATCTCCACCTGCTCGGCGATGGGTGCCGGCAAGGCCCCAAGCTCTGGCCAGTAGGACGCCAAGCGTTCAATGGTCATACCCGGATAGCGCAGGAGGTCAAAGGCGCTCCGCCTCTGACCATCGCGATTTACCGTGAAACCGGCACGGCAGAGCTCATCCGGCGTTGCCTGAAGCCGGCGCGCAAGCGCGCTGGCTTCGCTAAGGGCGGTTCTTCGCGCAACATAAGCGCGCTGTCGCTCTAACCTAACGCACCCGAGGGCTATGCCCTGTTCCGTAAGGCGCTGGTCTGCATTGTCAGCCCTCAAGTGCAGGCGATACTCCGCACGGCTGGTGAACATTCGGTAGGGTTCGGTCACACCGCGGGTGATCAGATCATCAAGCATGACGCCGATATAGGCGTCAGCGCGATCCAGAGTAAAAATGTCGTGGCGACCCGCGACTGCCAGGGCCGCATTGAGACCTGCCATCAGCCCCTGCGCGGCAGCCTCTTCATAGCCCGTCGTCCCGTTGATCTGCCCGGCCAGGTACAAGCGCGGCACGCGACGGGTTTGAAGATCCGGTGTCAGCTCCCGCGGATCCACGTGATCGTACTCTATGGCATAACCCGGTTGGAGCATGACCGCCTTCTCCAAACCGGGGATGTGCTTCAGCAGCTCGAGCTGCACCTCCTTAGGGAGTGAGGTGCTGATGCCATTGGGATAGACAGTATGATCGTCCAGTCCTTCGGGTTCGAGGAAGATCTGGTGCCGCTCCCTGTCGGCGAAGCGCACCACCTTGTCCTCAAGCGACGGGCAGTAGCGGGGCCCAATGGATTCAATCTGGCCGGTATAGAGCGGCGATTGATGCAGGTTCTCGCGTATCACTTCATGGGCAGCGGGAGACGTCTGGGTAATGTGGCAGACGATCTGCGGCGTTTCGATACGCTCAGTCAATGTCGAGAAGGGTTCAGGCGGGTCGTCACCCGGCTGCACTTCCAGCGCGCTGTAGTCGATTGTACGCCCGTCAAGCCGCGGCGGGGTTCCGGTCTTCAGTCTCCCTAATTCGAACCCGGCTCGCTCAAGAGTCGTCGAAAGCCCCATGGCCGGCGCTTCTCCTACGCGCCCAGCCGGGATTTTTTCCGTGCCTATGTGGATGAGACCGCGCAAGAAGGTCCCGGTCGTTAGCACCACCGCTCCCGCCGAAATCGATCTGCCGTCGTTCGTAAGGATTCCGGTGCAGCGTCCTTCGCGATCGATCAGCAGGTCTTCCACGCCGCCAGCTTCTATGGAGAGGTTGGCCTGCTCGGCCAGTAAACCTTGGATGACCTGCTTGTACAGCTTCCGGTCCGCTTGTGCGCGGGGGCCGCGGACCGCCGCCCCCTTGCTTCGGTTGAGGACGCGAAACTGAATGCCGGCACGGTCGATTGCACGCGCCATGAGCCCGTCCAGCGCATCGATCTCGCGCACAAGATGACCTTTTCCCAGACCGCCAATGGCCGGATTGCAGGACATCTCGCCTATTCTTAGGGGATCGTGGGTCATGAGAAGAGTGCGGGCGCCAAGGCGCGCCGCAGCAGCGGCTGCTTCGCAGCCCGCGTGGCCTCCTCCGACCACGATTACATCAAAGTTCGCCATAGCCAGAAAATGCGCAACTACCGAGGCTGTGGCAAGTGCTTCCCGAGGAAAAGCGGCTCCGAACCGCCTGTTTCACGTGAAACGAGCATCACTTGCCGATGCAGAAATCACGAAAAATCACGTCCAGGAGGTCTTCTACATCCACGCGCCCTACAATCCGGCCCAGAGCCCTGAGCGCGAGGCGCAAATCTTCGGCAAAGAGAGCGGCCTCCGTAGCTCCTTGGGCTCTCGCTAGCGCTTCAGCACAATCCCGAACGGCGGAGCGCTGTCGCGCCCGGGTTATAAGGCTCGGTTCACCGCCCTGATCGAACCGCCTCTCTACCTCCTCCAACAGCCGCTGCTCCAGCTCCTCAAGGCCCATTCCTTTCGTTGCAGAGACCGCCAGGGCCGGAGCGCCTGCTACTGATGCTGCCAAGCGGCCACCCACGAGATCCACCTTGTTCCACAGCACTAAGCTATCTTGATCCACCAAAGCCTGAACTCGCGGGTCGATCGCCGATTGCTCCGTCGCGTCCAGTACCACGAGCTTGAAGTCCGCTGACTCCGCCCGGGCGAGGCTTCGGCGGATGCCTTCCGCCTCGACAGGATCAAGTGTCTCTGTCTCCGCGGTGCTACGCACGCCCGCCGTGTCGGCCAGTAGCAGCGGATAGCCGCCGAGATCCAGGGCAACCTCCACGACGTCCCGCGTCGTGCCGGCTCTTTCCGATACAATGGCCGCATCGCGACCTGCTAAGGCATTTAAAAGACTGGATTTTCCCGCGTTTGGGGGGCCCAGGATGGCAACCTTCAAACCCTCTCGAAGCCGCTCCCCTACTGGTGGGCGTTGTAGGAGCTGTGCCAATTCGTCGTGCAAGGATGCAGCCTCCTGGGCCGCTTCCTCCAAGAGGTCTTCAGGTAGCTCCTCGTCCGCAAAGTCGATCGCGGCCTCCACTCTCGCCAGAATGCGGGTCAGACTGTGGGCCCACTCTTCCACCGCACGACCCAGCGCACCTTCCGCCTGAGAAAGAGCCTGCCGACGCTGCGCCTCGGTATCCGCTTCGATTAGATCCGCCAGGCCTTCTACAGCAGCCAGATCCAGGCGGCCGTTGTCGAAGGCGCGGCGCGTGAACTCTCCCGCTTCCGCAGGCCGCAGCCCCTCAATTCCCTCCAGCGATTGAAGCAATGCCGAAAGAACGGCTCGCCCACCATGTACCTGAAACTCGGCCATATCCTCGCCGGTGAAGGAGCCTGGGCCGGGAAACCAAAGCACCAGGCCGCGATCAATGACCTCCCCACTTGTCGGTTTCCTGAGCCGCCGCAAAGAGGCCGTCCTGGCCTGGGGCAATGCGCCGGCCAACGCTTCGACGGCCTTTCCGGCCGCTGGACCGGAAACCCGCACAACTGCAACCCCTGCTCTCCCCACGCCGCTGGAAAGCGCGAAGAGCGTATCTCTTCTACTACTCAGTCTTCTTTCCCTTGTTTCTTCCGGCTGCTGCCCGCCCCGGTGCCAGTCATCTGAGCCCAGAAGTTTTTCTGTAGCTCTTCCCAACCCTGGAAGGAGGCAGGCAACCAGTTCTTCAACAGAACCTCCGGCTCCATGCTGTCAAGCGCCTTGAGCATGCGGCTCTGCATCTCCTGCATCAAAGCCTCTTGCATGGGCGCAACGTCCGGCAAACCCAGAAAGCTGCGTGCCTCCTGCGGCGTGCAGTCTATATCGATTGAAATCTTCATGGGCCGCTGACCTCCCTCAACTTGCACTGGCCAAAATTGTGGGCCGAAACAGGCCCTTGTGACCATACGCCATGACTCCTCATATACATAGGCGACACGCGCGCCCAAGACACCTTCAGCTGACGAGAGGAGCGCACCGAATGCCCGCCAACCGCGCCGCCGCCAATCTGCTTTCACGCGAAACGAGCCCTTACCTCCTTCAGCACGCGGACAATCCGGTCCATTGGATGCCGTGGGGTGAAGAGGCGCTTGCGCTCGCGCGGGAGCAGAACAAGCCTATCCTGCTCTCCGTGGGCTACGCGGCCTGCCACTGGTGCCACGTCATGGCGCATGAGAGCTTCGAGAATCCCGAGATCGCAGCCTTGATGAACCGGCTTTTTATCAACATCAAGCTGGATCGGGAGGAGCGGCCGGATCTCGACCATCTCTACCAGCAGGCTCTCGCCCTCCTCGGAGAGCAGGGAGGTTGGCCACTCACAATGTTTCTCACGCCCGATGGCGCCCCCTTCTGGGGAGGCACCTATTTTCCGGCAGAACCACGCTTCGGGCGGCCTGGCTTTCCCCAGGTGCTGCAAGCAGTCTCTCAAGCCTTTCATCAGCGCCCGGAGGACGTGGGCCAGAATGTGGAAGCTCTAAAGGAAGCCCTCACGCGCATGGCCAGTCCCGCGCGGGGAAGCCTTCTAACGCAAAAACAGCGTCGGGCCCAGGCTGAGAGGCTGCTGCGCGAGATCGATCCCCTTGAAGGCGGCCTGAAGGGTGCACCGAAGTTTCCGCAACCGGTCATTCTCAAGCTCCTCTGGAGTGCCTGGACCGAAAGTGGAGATCCGCGCTACCGGCAGGCAGTAGAACTCACGCTGCGCAAGATGAGTCAGGGCGGCATCTACGACCACTTGGGTGGCGGCTTCGCCCGCTATGCCACGGACGCGAAGTGGTTGGTGCCTCACTTCGAAAAGATGCTCTACGACAATGCGCAGCTCCTAGAGCTCCTGACCCTTGCATGGCAGGCTACCGAAGATCCCCTTTACGCTCAGCGCGCCAAAGAAACGGTAGACTGGGTGCTGCGCGAAATGCAGGCGGAAACCCGACCGGGGGGACCGGCTTGTGGCGCCTTTGCCAGCAGCCTTGATGCGGATAGCGAGGGCGAAGAGGGCCGCTTCTATGTCTGGAGTGAAGCCGAAATCGACGCTCTTCTCGGCGACAATGCCGCCTTTTTCAAAGAACACTATGATGTGACGTCAGGCGGCAACTGGGAGGGGAAGGTTATCCTCAACCGCTCGCAACGTCCGGATTCTCTGGATCCCACAGAAGAGGCCGTTCTGGCGGAAGCACGACAAAAGCTACTCAGCGCGCGCAACAAGCGCAGCAGGCCCAGTTGGGACGACAAGGTCCTCGCCGACTGGAACGGCCTGATGATTGCCGCCCTCGCCCAGGCTACGCGTCCTCTGGAGGAACCTGCCTGGCTAACTGCAGCACAGGAGGCCTTCAGCTTTGTTTCACGTGAAATGCAACGAGATGGCCGCCTCTTTCACAGCTGGCGCCACGGCATCCTGAAGCATCCCGGCACGCTGGATGATTACGCTCAGATGATCCGGGCCGCCTTGGCGCTGGATCAAGCCACCAGCGATCGCGCCTATCGCGTGCAGGCTACAACCTGGGCAGAAACCGCCCTCTCCCTCTTTTGGGATGATGAACAAGGAGGTTTCTTCCAGACTGCCGAGGATGCCACCGATCTTGTCGTCCGGCTAAAGCATGCACAGGACAACGCTACGCCCGCCGGCAACGGCACGATGGCAGAGGTCATGGCGCGGCTTTGGCACCTGACAGGCGAAACAAGCTGGAGAGACAAGGCTGAAGCCACCATCTCCGCCTTTTCCGGAGAGCTAGACCGCAGCCTCTTTGTCTATCCAGGCATCTTCATGGCAAGCCAGCTTCTCGATAATGCTCCCCAACTGGTTGTGGCTGGAGAGCGAGGAGAAAGGCGCACAGAGGCGCTATTGGATGCGGCCGCCCGAGCCAGCCTTCCAAACCTTGTGCTTCAGGTCGTTGAAGATTCGGATCTTCTTCCCGACACCCACCCCGCAGCCGGCAAGGTCCAAATTGCGGAGGAGCCAACCGCCTATCTCTGCCGCGGCATGACCTGTTCTCTCCCAATCACCAGGCCTGAAGACCTGCTGAAGAGCCTTAGGGAAGGTTGGGTCAGCTAACCCTTCCCTGCGGCTCTAGCCGCTCGGCGATTCCAATCGAACGCCATCTGTCCTAGAGTCCTGGTTCTTGCTTGCCCTCTCGCGCAGTTCTAGAGCCTGAAGCTGCTCTAGCTGCAGGCTGGGAGCAGCTTCAAATCTCGGTCTCCGTGAGGATCACTGGGGGGATCTGCTCTAGTAGCGGCCGGAGAGGTCAGCTTCCCATGATCGAACTGAGGGTGCAGACCATGGCAGAAATGACGATCCACGCGCCAGACGGCGGCAGCTTTTCCTCCTACCTCGCGCTACCCGCCCGCACACCGGCTCCGGCGGTCCTGGTTATCCAGGAGATCTTCGGCGTCAATCAGGTGATGCGCGATACCTGCGACTGGCTCGCCGGCCAAGGCTATGTCGCCTGCTGCCCAGACATTTTCTGGCGGATCGAACCCGGCATCCAGCTTACCGATAAAACGGAAGCCGAGTGGCAGCGCGCCTTCGAGCTCTTTGGTCTTTTTGACGTGGACAAGGGAATTGAAGATCTTCGTGCCACGCTTTCCGCCCTGCGCAAGCACGAAAACACCAGCGGCAAGGTCGGTTCGGTGGGCTACTGCCTGGGCGGCAAGTTGGCTTACCTCATGGCCTGTCGCAGCGATGCAGACGCCAACGTGGGTTACTATGGTGTCGGGCTAGACGAACTGCTCGGCGAAGCCTCCAAGATCAGCAAGCCGCTGATGCTGCACATCGCCACGGAAGACAAGTTCGTGCCCAAGGAGGCGCAGAGCAAGATACACCAAGAGTTGGGATCCAACTCTTTGATTACACTGCATGATTACGAGGGTAATGATCATGCCTTCGCCCGCGTAGGGGGAGAGCATTACGACGCCAAGGCCGCTGAACTGGCAAACCGACGCACCCTGGAGTTTTTCAAGCAGCATCTCGCCTAAGAAAGGCTACTTCTGATGAGCAAAGCGATCGTAATCCATGAATACGGTGGCCCCGAAGTTCTTAAATGGGAGGACTATGCGCCTGGAGAGCCGGCAGCTGGAGAAGCTCGCATTCGACACACGGCGGTCGGCCTGAACTACATCGACACCTATCATCGGACAGGCCTTTATCCGCTGACGCTCCCCTGCCCCATCGGAATGGAGGCAGCCGGCGTCGTTGAAGCCGTGGGTAGCGAGGTTACCGAAGTTGCCCCTGGTGATCGTGTCGCCTATGCCGCCAACCCGCCCGGTGCCTATTCAGAAGTGCGCAACATTCCGGCGCATCGCTTGGTGAAGTTGCCCGATGCCATCGACGATCGAACTGCCGCCGGCATGATGCTGCAGGGCATGACCGTGCAGTACCTCGTTCGACGTACCTTCCAGGTCCAACCAGGGCAGACCGTGCTGTGGCATGCCGCGGCAGGAGGCGTGGGCCTTATTGCTTGTCAGTGGCTCTCAGCTATGGGGGTGACCGTCATCGGCACCGTTGGCTCGGATGAGAAGGCGCAACTGGCCAAGGCGCACGGCTGCACCCACACCATCAATTACCAGACAGAGGACTTCGTCGAGCGGGTCAAGGAGATCACCAACGGTGCCGGCGTCCCTGTCGTTTACGACTCTGTCGGCAAGGATACCTGGGAAGGCTCGCTGGACTGTCTTCAGCCTCTGGGGCTGATGGTGAGTTTCGGGAACGCTTCGGGGCCGGTTCCGCCCTTCAGCGTGACCTCGCTGGCCCCCAAGGGCTCGCTCTATGTTACGCGTCCCACCTTGATGACCTATACGGCCAAGCGAGACGATCTGATCGCCACGGCGGCGGAACTCTTCGAAATGGTGGGAACGGGCAAGGTCAAGATCAACATCAACCAGACCTACCCTCTTTCGGAGACCGCCCAGGCCCATCGAGACCTGGAAGCCCGCAAGACCACAGGTTCGACCCTCCTCTTGCCGTAATACTTTGACATGTAAAGTAAAAAGCCGCCGTTTTCGCACGGCGGCTTTTTGTTTGGTTAACCTGGATGGCCCAGACGCTCGCCGTGAACCGTTACTGGTTCATGGAGGCGAAGAACTCGGCGTTGCTCTTGGTCTGCTTGAGCTTATCGGTCAGGAACTCCATGGAATCCACCACGCCCATCGGCATGAGAATGCGGCGCAGGACCCACATCTTCGAAAGCGTCGCCTTGTCGACCAACAGCTCCTCCTTGCGAGTGCCGGACTTGCCGATATCGATCGCCGGGAAGGTCCGCTTGTCCGCAAGCTTGCGGTCCAGCACGATTTCCGAGTTACCGGTGCCCTTGAACTCCTCGAAGATCACTTCGTCCATGCGGCTGCCAGTATCAATCAGGGCCGTGCCGATGATGGTAAGGCTGCCGCCCTCCTCGATGTTACGAGCGGCACCGAAGAAGCGCTTCGGGCGCTGGAGGGCGTTGGCGTCGACACCACCCGTCAGGACCTTGCCGGAGGAAGGCACGACAGTGTTGTAAGCACGCGCAAGGCGGGTAATCGAATCAAGCAGGATCACCACGTCCTTCTTGTGTTCGACCAGCCGCTTGGCCTTTTCGATCACCATTTCTGCAACCTGGACGTGACGCTGTGCCGGTTCGTCAAAAGTCGAGGAAACAACCTCCCCCTTCACCGAACGATCCATGTCGGTGACCTCTTCCGGCCGCTCGTCGATCAGCAGCACGATGAGGTACACCTCGGGATGGTTCTTGGCGATGGACCGGGCAAGATTCTGAAGGATCATCGTCTTGCCGGTACGAGGCGGCGCTACGATCAAGGCCCGCTGCCCCTTGCCCAGCGGAGCCGTCAGATCGATGACCCGGCTGGTCATGTCCTTCGTGCTGGGATCCTCGACTTCCAGGTGCAGCCGCTGCTCTGGGTAGAGAGGCGTCAGGTTGTCGAAGTTGATCCGCTGCCGTGTGGCTTCTGGCGGATCAAAATTGATGGTGTTTACCTTGAGGAGGGCAAAGTAGCGCTCTCCATCCTTGGGCGAGCGGATCTGCCCTTCTACGGTGTCACCTGTTCGCAGCCCAAATCGACGCACCTGGCTGGGGCTGACATAGATGTCGTCGGGACCCGGCAAATAGTTCGCCTCGGGGCTTCGCAGGAAGCCAAAGCCGTCCGGCAAGACTTCCAATACGCCGGATCCAAATATCGCCTGATCGTTCTCAGCGAGCTGCTTGAGGATCGCGAACATCATGTCCTGCTTGCGCAGGGTGCTCGCATTTTCAATCTCAAGTTCCTCAGCATAAGCCAGTAGATCGGCCGGGGACTTGGCTTTCAGTTCTTCTAAATTCATGTGATGCTCTGATAGAGGCTGGAAAGCTGGTTCAGGTCACGGACCCGGCTCAAACGCCGGTGAGGAGCACAATCTGATGGGAGCTCTCGGCCCGGGCGACGCCATTCTTGCGTTTTGAACCCGGTGACCCTTGGCCTTGAAGAGGCCAGCTACCCGTAGAGGTGGGGAACAAAGGAGCTGTCGGCAAGAGCCGACTTACTGCTTTCCTACTCTTTCTTGCTTCGCCGCGTCAAGCACCGTTAACACCGATCCCACTTAAGAGCGGAACGCCAGGCTAGAAGGGTTTGGCCACGGCGAGTAGGACGATGAAGACCATCAGGACTGCAGGTGCCTCGTTCAGCCAGCGGTAGGAACGCGCCGAGCGGCGATTGCGGTCTTCGGCAAAATCCCGCTGGCAGCGAGAAAAGAAGCCGTGCAGGCCGAACATCCCGATCAAGAGCACGAACTTTACGTGCAGCCATCCTTGCTGCATTACCCCGGGCACCAGCAGCATGAGGGCGCCAAAAAACAGGCTCGCGATCATGGCTGGGGTCATGATCCCGCGCAGGAGGCGCCGTTCCATGACCTTGAAGGTCTCGCTTGCTTCCGATCGAACGGCCGCTTCTGCATGATAAACGAACAGCCGGGGCAGATAGAGCAAGGCCGCCATCCACGCGATGACCGAAATGACATGCAGCGCCTTGATCCACAGATGTAGCCCGCTGAGAAATTCCATAACGTCCGCCTCTCCTTCGCAGGTAGGCTGCCAGCTATAGCCAGCCGGCAAGCTCCTGTTCAACCAGACACTGGAGCAACTGCATCCCGCGGGGCGTGTCATTCAGACAGGGAAGATAGGCGAAGTGGGTTCCACCCTCATGAAGAAAACTTTCTTTCAGGCCGATCGCTAGCTCTTCAAGGGTTTCCAGGCAGTCCGCAGCAAAGCCCGGGCTGACGATCGCGACCCGCCTCACGCCACTGGCCGGAAGAGAACGGATGGTTTGATCCGCATAGGGCTGAAGCCATTCCTTCCGGCCGAAGCGTGACTGGAAAACCATCTGAACATCTTCTTCGCGGCGGTTCAGATAGCGGCAGAGAAGCCGGACTGTGGTTTCACAATGCTGGAAATAGGGATCGCCCTTCTCTCGCGTCTCCAGGGGCATGCCGTGAAAGGATACGAGGAGCTTTTCCGGTTCCCAATCCAGCTTCCCAAGCGATTCCTGGATAGAGTCCCCAATTGCCGCGATATAGGCGGGATGATCGTAGTAGGGCTGGCCGACGCGAAGGGTCGGCTGCCGGCGTTGCTTCAACAGCCAGCGGAAAGCCTGGTCGTTTGCGGTCGCCGTGGAGGCTGCGCTGTATTGCGGATAGAGCGGGTAGAAGAGAACTCTTTCACAGCCCGCTTTCTGCAAGGCCTCGAGCGTTTCGGGAATGGAGGGGCTGCCGTAGCGCATCGCCCAGTCCACCACGACCTCCACTGGCCCGCCTTGTAGTATCTCCCCAAGCTTGGCTGCCTGGCTTCGGGTGATCCGCCGCAGCGGGGATTCCCCCGTCTCCTTGTCCCAGATGCTTTCGTACGCGGCACCGGATTTTTGAGGGCGCGTGGACAGAATGACCAGCTGTAACAGGGGCTGCCACAGGAGCGACGGAGCCTCGATAACGCGCTTGTCACTCAGGAACTCGGAGAGGTAACGCCGCATGGACCAGTAATCGGTCCCGTCCGGAGTTCCCAGATTGGCGAGCAGCACCCCCGTTCTCGCAGCTCTACGAGCAGGCGCAGGCTTTGGTTCGTCGAACTGTACCACTGCTCAACGGCGCCAGGCGCGGATCTGTTCAACCAGCCGTGTCACATTGTCTGGTGGCGTGTGCTTGTCGATGCCGTGCCCCAGATTGAAGACAAAGGGCCCCTGCCCCAGCGTGCTCAGAATTCGTTCCACGGCCTCAGCCTGCGCTTTGCCGCCAACAAGCAGCACGGCGGGATCGAGATTCCCTTGTAGCGCGACCTTGGGCTGGAGCGTCTCTGCGGCCCATTGCAAGGGCACCGTGGTGTCGAGTGATAGCGCATCTGCCCCGGCTTGTGCGGCGACGTCAGCGTAGAGTGGTCCGGCCCCGCGAGGAAAGAGAATGATGGGTACCTCGGGATGGACCGTCTTGACGCGCTCAATGATTTCTCGGGCCGGCGCAAGGCACCACCGCCGGAATTCGGCCTCAGGCCAGACGCCCGCCCAGGAATCAAAGATCTGGATGGCTTCGGCACCCGCCTCAATCTGCGCGAGCAGATACCCGCTCGTGGCATCAACCAGCAACTCAATGAGCTGTGAAAAGCCTTGCGGGTCGCTGTAGGCCCAGCGCTTGGCCTTGAAGAAGTCTCGGGTGGAGCCGCCTTCGATCATGTAGCTGGCGACGGTCCAGGGCGCTCCTGCGAAGCCGATCAGGCTGGTTTCCGGCGGCAGAGAACGCCGCAGCAGCGAAACCGTCGCGAAAACTGGCTGTAGACGCTCTTCCATGCGCCCGGGATCCAGGGTCGCCAGGTCTTGAACGCCGCGCAGGGGGTCCAGCCTGGGACCATGTCCTTCTTCGAACCACACCTTCTGACCCAAGGCATGGGGGACCACGAGGATATCGGAAAAGAGGATCGCTGCATCGAAACCGAAGCGGCGGATGGGTTGCAGGGTTACCTCACAGGCCAGCTCCGGATTGTAGCAGAGGTCGAGGAAGCCTCCGGCCTGGGCGCGAACTTCCCGATACTCATCCAGATAGCGTCCGGCCTGGCGCATCAGCCATACGGGCGGCGGGTCCAGAATCTCTCCGCGCAGTACCCGTAACAACCGCTTTTGGTTCTCGTTCTTCGAAAGTTCGCTTCCCGAAAGGAAGGGATCTTCCACGCCTGATGCTCTCTTATCCATAGCCCCTCATACCCTGACTCTTCTTAAGATATAAGAGTGGGGTTGTGGTTGTTGTCTTGTGAGTCCTGTGGATCAGTCACCTATCCAGAGTCTATCCACAGGATTGCCCCCTTCCTGGGAGTGTCGCCCATTCTTGCAAGGAAAGTTGGGGATGAATGGTCATGGAGCCAACTTTCCCAGCACTTGTCAGTCGCTGTGCAACAGGTGGATAACCCAAGCTGGCGACTGCGCCAAAGACAGCTGCCGACAGCTGGTGGAGAAAGATATCCGACGAGGCATAAACGAGGGACGAAGAGGTTGCTGTTGGGGGGCGAATCAGGAGGTTCGTGAATGACCTCAACTGACTCACGAGTTATCCACGGACTTCCGAACGGAACAGAGCAGGCGCAAGTGAACGACCTTCAAGAGCATCATCATCTACATCTGATCTCGGATGCGACGGGGGAGACCGTGAACTCCGTCGCTCGGGCCTGCCTCGTGCAGTTCGAGGAGACCGAGCCGATCGAGCATATCTGGACCTTGGTTCGAACGCGCGGGCAGCTGGATAAGGCCATCGCGGAGATCGAAGCGCATCCGGGTCCGGTGCTCTACACCATGGTGGATGACGCCCTGCGTGCGGTTCTTACGGATGCCTGCCGTCGCCTGAACGTGGCGTCCGTCGATATCCTCGATCCTGTCATGCACGCGCTCGGAGGGCATTTTCAACGCGCGGGCAGTCGCCGCCCTGGTCGGCAGCATGCCCTGGATTCCGACTACTTCGACAGGATCGAGGCGATGGATTTTGCCATCGCTCATGACGATGGCCAGGCTGTGGACGGCCTGGAGAGAGCGGACGTCGTCCTGGTGGGTGTCTCTCGCACTTCCAAGACCCCAACCTGTATCTATCTGGCTCAGCGCGGTGTGCGCGCCGCCAATGTGCCGATCGTACCCAATGTTCCCCTACCCCAGTCCCTCTTCCGCGCAAAGGGGCCGCTGGTCGTTGGCCTGACCAAGGATCCAGCACATCTGGTCGATGTGCGTCGCATGCGGTTGCGCGCCATGGGAGATCGAGGCGAGGCGAGCAGCTACGCCGATCTGGAGACCGTTGCCAGTGAAGTGCAGGCGGCGCGCCGGCTTTGCGCTCAGCGGGGCTGGCCGGTTATCGATGTGACCCGACGATCTATCGAAGAGACAGCAGCTGCTATCCTCACTCTGCTGCAGCAACATCGGGGGACCAGCCGATGAGCCCGCTGCTGCACAGCACCAACAACCTCTCCCTGGTCCTCGCGTCGGGTAGCGCGACGCGGCGGGAGCTTCTGGCCGGCGCGGGCTTGAGTTTCGAGGTGATGCCGCCGGCTGTGGATGAAGAGGAAATCAAGGCCTCTTTGCGCGCGGAGCAGGCGACCGCCGCCCAGGCAGCAGAAACTTTGGCAGAGCTGAAGGCCTTAGCGGTATCCCGCAAGCGTTCAGGCGCCTTGGTGATTGGCGCCGATCAGCTTCTCGAGTGCGATGGCGAGTGGTTTGACAAGCCGGTGAACCGTGCCGAAGCCCGAGCCCAGTTGCGGCGGCTGTCCGGGCGTAGCCATCGCCTTTTCACCTCTGTCTGCCTGCTCCAGAATGGACAGCGGCTGTGGCATCACAATGCTGTCGTAGAGCTTGCCATGCGTCCCTTGTCCGAAGCCTTTCTGGATAGCTATCTGGATGCCGCGGGTGACAGGATCCTGTCCTCGGTCGGCGGTTATCAGTTGGAGGGGCTGGGCGCGCAACTTTTCTATCGGGTCAACGGCGACTTCTTCACGGTTCTTGGACTGCCGTTGCTTCCATTGCTGGAGATTTTACGGGCCCAGGGAGTGCTGCCTTCATGACGGTCGACGGTGGTACCCGCCTTGCCGGCGTCATCGGCTGGCCGATCGCTCATTCGCGCTCGCCGCGCCTGCACGGTCATTGGCTTGCCCACTACAAGATCGAAGGCGCCTATGTGCCCCTCGCGGTACGTCCGGAGAACCTGGAGGCGGCGGTGGAAGGACTGGTTGCATTGGGCTTTCGCGGCGCCAATGTCACCCTCCCCCACAAGGAGCAGGTGCTTAGGCTCTGCGACCAGGTAACCCCCCGAGCACGGCGTATCGGGGCGGTGAATACCCTGGTGGTGAAGGATGGTTGTGTGGAAGGCGACAACACCGATGGCTTCGGCTTCCTCGAAAACCTGAAGGAAGCGAACCCGGGCTGGCGGCCGGCTGGGCCGGCGGTCGTCTTGGGGGCTGGAGGCGCAGCGCGCGCTATTCTAGTGGCCCTGCTGGAAGCCGAAGTGGCTGAAATTCGCTTGCTGAACAGAACGCGCACCCGGGCCGAAGCTCTGGCGGATGAATTGGGCGGCACGATCCGGGTCATGGACTGGGGGGATTGGACTGACGCTCTTGCGGAGGCAAGTCTGTTGGTGAACACCACCTCGCTCGGCATGAGCGGGCAACCACCTCTTGAGATTGATCTAAGCCCCCTGCCCGCTTCAGCCTTGGTCAATGACATCGTCTATGTGCCGATCGAGACTGCCCTGCTGGCTGCTGCTCGGGCGCGTGGAAATGCCGTAGTCGATGGCCTAGGCATGCTGTTGCATCAGGCGCGACCTGGATTCGAAGCCTGGTTTGGCGTTTCCCCTGAAGTGACACCGGCTCTGCGGCAGGCGGTATTGGAGACTTGAGGTGCAGGTACTTGGCCTGACCGGCTCCATTGGCATGGGTAAGTCGACAGCGGCCAAGATGTTGAGACGTCTGGGACTGCCTCTGCATGACGCAGATGCTACGGTTCATCGTCTCTTTGCCGTCGGCGGAGCGGCCGTAGCGCCCGTGGCGCAAGCCTTTCCGGCTGCGGTCAGCGATGGAGCAGTCGATCGCCGCAAACTTGGAGCGCTGGTTTTTCAGGACCCCCCTGCCCTGCGTCTTCTGGAATCCATTGTTCACCCGCTGGTGCGTGCGGAAGCTCGGCGCTTTCTGAGCCGGCAGAGACGCTTGCGTCGGGAGATGGCGGTACTGGACGTGCCGCTGCTTTACGAAACGGGTGGAGAGAGGCTATGCGATCGAGTGATCCTGATAACCGCCCCCCGCTTCTTGCAGGAGCAGCGGGTTCTACGGCGGCCCGGGATGACGCGTGAGCGACTGGAGGCGATCTTGGCTCAGCAGCTGCCGGACGAGGAAAAGCGCCGGAGGGCCGACTTCATCGTGCACAGCGGCCGAAGCCGCGGCCATACCTTCCAGCAGCTCCGTCGCATTGTGCGGCAACTGCGTGAGGAGCATTCGGAGAGGGACTGCTGCTAATGCGCGAAATCGTGCTCGATACGGAAACGACCGGCCTTGATCCCCATGATGGTCACAGAATCGTCGAGATCGGCTGCGTGGAGCTGATCAACTACGTGCCGACGGGCGAAACACGGCAATACTACATCAACCCCCAGAGGGACATGCCGGAGGAGGCCTTCAAGGTTCACGGGCTTTCCGCCGAGTTTCTCGCCGACAAACCCTGCTTTGAAGAGATTGCCGAGGATTTTCTTTCTTTTGTGAGAGAAGACATTCTCGTCATCCATAACGCAGAATTCGATCTTCGCTTCCTCAATGCGGAACTTGAGCGGCTTGGGCACCCACCCATTCCGGCAGCGCGCGCTTTCGATACGGTAGCCTTGGCCCGTCGCCGCTTCCCGGGGGCGCAGGCCAGCCTCGACGCCCTCTGTCGCCGGTTCAGCATCGATCTCTCCGCCCGTAGCCTCCATGGCGCCTTGCTGGACTGCCAACTCCTGGCATCGGTGTACCTGGAGCTTCGCGGCGGTCGCCAACCGGGACTGACGTTAGATGGAGCCACCGAAGCGATGGCGGCGGGCAAGGCTGCCGTAGAACGCCGTTTCCGGCCGGCCCGTCCGCACGCCCCTTCCGAGAGCGAACTGGCCGCCCACGCCCTTATGCTGCAGAAAATCAAGGAGCCCCTGTGGCTTGCAGAGGCAGCTCAGAGCTGACGCGGGTTCTATTCGGCAGCCGTAACGTGTTCCTGAAGCCGAGGCATGAGTTCGACCAGATTGCAGGGCCGGTGACGGTAATCCAGTTGCCAGCGCAGGATGTCCTGCCACCCATCCTTGCATGCGCCCGTAGAGCCTGGAAGGGCAAAGAGGTAGGTGCCCCTGGCCACGCCGCCCAAGGCACGCGATTGCATCGTTGAGGTGCCGATCTTCTGGTAGGAGAGCATGCGGAACAGCTCTCCAAAGCCTTCGATACGTTTTTCCAGCACGCGATCGAAAGCTTCGGGGGTAATGTCTCGTCCGGTAACGCCCGTACCGCCCGTGGTAATGACCACATCTACGCCGGGGTCCTGGATACAGCTTTTTAGAAAGCCGACGATCGTTTCCACTTCGTCGCGACAGATCTCGCGGCGAACCACCTCATGCCCATCTTCCTGGATCAAGCGCTGCAAGGTGTCCCCGGAGCGATCCTCCGCGGCGGTGCGGCTATCCGAAACCGTCAAGATCGCGATCTTGACCGGCAAGAAGGGCCTATTTTCATCGATGCGATGCATTGAGCGCTCCGGTCTAATGAACAGCGGCCAATCCGCCGCGGGTTTGGCTCTTCGTCTAACCTAAGGAGCCTCAAGGCCGGTTGCCATAGCTGCGATCTACTCGAGGGCCTCGTACTCCGGCCACTCACCTGCCGCCAGCTTCTCGAGGGACGGTATGTCTTGCCCTAGCCGCATCCGATACATCCAGAAGTTCGTGAGTACGCGCTGGACGAACTGCCGGGTCTCGGCCGAGGGAATGCTCTCGATGAAAAGTAGAGGATCATCAAGATCAAGGCCTTTAGCCTCGAAGCTACTGAGCCATCGCTGGAGATTCCCCGGTCCGGCATTATAGGCGACGGCCATGCGTAGCAGGTTACCCTGTACGTCTTCACCTTCCAACAGATAGCGAACGTACCGCTGCGCAATTTCGAGGTTGTACGCGGGGTCCAGTAGCAGGTGCCGATTGGCGCCGTTCAGGCTGTTGTCTCCGGCAACGTAGCTGGCAGTTCGCGGCATGATCTGCATCAGACCGCTTGCGCCCATTGGACTTCTTGCTGCGGGATTGAAGGCCGACTCCTGGCGCATCAAGGCGTAGAGCAGCGCTCGATCGACCGTGAAGCCTTCCAGCGGCTCCCACGGCGGCAAGGGGAAGAGGCCCACGTCCAGCGTGCCGAGCCCACCGCCCGTTCCGACGACCTGTTCCATACGGCTCGCGATCTTGAAGGCCTTGGCCGCGAGCCCTGCCCCGTCGATGAGCGCCAGCAAGGCTTCGGCTTCGGCGAAGCCGTAGATGCCGCCGAGCGCTTCCACTTCCTCGCTGGCGCGCTCAACCTGGCCAACCTGGATCAAAGCGCTGATGCGCTGGACGGCCGGTCGGGAAAGAAGCTTCTGTAGTGCCGCAGGGTCATAATCGAGCGCCTCGAAACTGAATTGAGGCGGCGTTCCAAGGGCTTGATGTGCGAGGAGCCCATAGAAGCTGCGCGGGCTTTCCAGCGCCTGACGCAGCCAATGGCTCATCTCTTGCGGCTGTCCAAGGCGAAGCGCGGCGCGTGCTGCCCAATAGGCCCCGGCGGCGCGCAAGGAACCATTGGCATCCTCGTCGATGACGATCGACTGAAAGCGTGCGGCTGCCGCGGTGATATCACCCTGCTTCCAGGCTTCTAGTCCTTTGCTCCAATTGGTCCTGGGCGCGGCGCCCACAGCCAGCTCGGAAGCGCGACTGGAAATCTCTGCAGCCTGTTCGCGATCCCCAGGCATGCTCCAGTTGCCGGCCGTCCCACGCCCGACCGTGAAGTTTGGGAAAGCGGAGGCGTCCAGACCGGCACCTTCGCCCGGTGTGGCAGCAATCTCCGTCAGAAGATCCGACACCCCGGTGTCCTCAGGTAGGGGAACACCCAGGTTGTAGTCGATCTTAAAGGCAGATCCGCCTTCCGGCGCGCGTGGCGCAGGGGCCTCGGCGGGCTTGCGTTGAACTGCGAGGCGGTGGACGGCTGTAGCGCCGGGATGATCCGCATAGGTTTCCAACCAGGCCGCCAGCTCTTCGTAGCTGGACCGATAGTCAGTTGGGTGCATGTAGCGTTGATGAAGCACGTGTCCGAGTAGGCGATCATCGGACAGTCTGGCGATCAGACGGTCTGCTTCTTCCCAGCGCCCTTCTTCCTGCAGCGCGAAAATGCGCTGGTAGAGGAAGATGTCGCGGGTTTCCAGGATCTGGGGGATCCCACTCGCTGCGACGGCCGGCTCGGCTGCTCTAGACCCTGACTCGTAAGGGATGGCCTCCGAACCGCCTGATAGACCAGTCAGTGCCAAGCTCGTGGAACCCGGCAGGAAGCAAAGCAATGCTCCGCATAACAAGGTGCGCATCAGCGCCCCTGCGTGTCTTTCAGTCACGCGGTTTTCCTTCGTCTTGCCGTAGAACCTACTCTTGCCCAGGCGCAGTATAGCCACTGAAGTGGAGCCGCAGCCAGAATGGCAACAGGCACGACTCTATTTTGTTTTCGCAGGACTCATTTATGTCACAGACCGCCGTGGAGCACGGCTACAACTTCATCCCTCCTGTCAAGGGGATTACCCCTAAATCGCTTTAATTCCGCCGGTTACAGCTTCTCGAAATGCGAGTATGTCGCGCCAGGCCAACCGCTTCTGAGCGGGCTGGCGAAGGAGAAAAGCCGGGTGCAACATGGCCATGGCGGGTACCGGAGCGCCCAGACCCTCCTGGGAGTAGGGGAACCAGCGGCCGCGCAAGCGCGTTATACCCCCCTTTTGCCCCAACAAAGCCTGGGTCGACACATTGCCAATCAGCAGGAGGTACTCCGGCTGCATCAAGACTATATGGCGTTCGATGAAGGGCAGGCAGAGGGCAATCTCCCGCGTTTCCGGTGTTCGATTTCCCGGAGGCCGCCAGAAGAGAAGGTTGGTGATGAAGACATCTTCTGGATCGAATCCCGCCCAAGTCAGCAGCCTGTCCAAAAGCTGTCCGGCCGCTCCGACGAAAGGCCGGCCCTGTAGATCCTCCTCCCTTCCCGGCGCTTCTCCGATGAGCATGATTTTGCTCTCGGGATTACCACGGTAGATCACGGTGTTTGTGGCCGACTGCTTGAGCGAGCAACCATCGAAAGCGCGGATGCTGTCATGCAGCGCGTTGAGATCCGCGGCTGCAGCCGCCAGGCGCCGAGCATCCTCCAGGAGCTCCTGAGGTGGTGCTGGCGGCGCCGCCACGGGTGCCCAGACGGGAGGCGAGGGATCCGGAGGGCGCGGTGAAAGCTCCGAAGTGGCGATCCGCGGCGGTGAGGCAGGCGTTTTGGCAACGCTGGGAGGAGCGGCGGCCACAGCGTAGCGGTCGACGGCTGCCTCAGCCACAGCCTCATCGGCTCCTGCTTCGATCAGCCAGCGCAGCGCCTCCAGCGCGGCAGCATCTCTATCCTGCTCTCCCATGGTGCTCCAAAGGTGGCCTGATGCTGCCCTCGCGGCAAGGCCCGCCTGCGCCCGGGAGCATCTCCGTCGATGCCATTCAGGCGCGACTTGCAAAGAAGGGGTCGCCGTGCTGCTTTCTTCGCGGGTTTCCATAGGGTTGTTTGTCCGGTCAAGCTCAGGGTCTGGGGTTTGCTGGGCCGAAAGCGTAAATGGCAGTCGTAAATCTGAAGGCGTAGACGGGAGAGTTCGATGGAACGGGAGTCGATGGAGTTCGACGTTGTCATCGTGGGTGCGGGGCCTTCTGGCTTGGCGGCCGCAATCCGTCTGCGTCAGCTAGCTCAGGAAACAGGGCAGGAAATCAGTGTCTGCGTCCTGGAAAAGGGCTCGGAGGTGGGCGCCCATATTCTTTCCGGCGCCGTTCTCGAGCCGCGCGCCCTGGATGAACTTCTACCGAATTGGAAGGAACTGGGCGCGCCGCTGAACACGCCGGTCGGCGAAGAAAAGTTCATGCTGCTTACCGAGAAGGGCAGCAGGAACATCCCCATCTCCCTGCTGCCGGCCCAGACCCACAACCAAGGCAACTACATCGTTTCCCTCGGAAACGTCTGCCGCTGGTTGGGAGAGCAGGCGGAAGCGCTGGGCGCCGAGGTTTATCCGGGATTTGCAGCCGCCGAGGTGCTTTACGACGAGCAGGGCAGGGTGCGGGGGGTTGCAACCGGCGACATGGGCATCGCGCGAAATGGCGAGAAGAAGCCCACCTGGGAGCCGGGCATGGAGCTTCTGGCCAAATACACGCTCTTCGCGGAGGGCTGCCGAGGATCGCTCACAAAGGGCCTGGAAAAGCGATTTGACCTCCGGGCCGGCCGCGACCCCCAAACCTACGGCATCGGCATTAAGGAGCTGTGGGAGCTGGACCCGGCGCAGCACAAGCAAGGCACTGTCATCCATACGGCCGGCTGGCCCATGGACGATCGGACCTGGGGCGGGTCTTTCATCTACCATCTGGAAGACAACCAGGCCTATGTGGGCTACGTGATCGGGCTGGACTATCAGAACCCCCACCTCTCTCCCTTCGAAGAGTTCCAGCGCTTCAAGACGCACCCGGCCATCAGGCCGATGCTAGAGGGTGGCCGGCGGATCTCCTATGGTGCGCGCGCCCTCAATGAAGGGGGATATCAATCCGTGCCGAAGCTGGTTTTCCCGGGTGGCCTGCTGATCGGCTGTGCCGCGGGCTTCCTCAATGTGCCGAAGATCAAGGGCAGCCATACCGCCATGAAGAGCGGCATGCTGGCGGCTGAAAGCGTTGCTGATGCACTGGCCGCGGGCGACGAGGGTTATGGCGCACTGGAAGGTTACGAGGAGAAATATCGCGCTTCTTGGGTGCACGACGAGCTATATAGCGCGCGCAATTTCCGTCCGGCCGCCGCGCGCTGGGGCAATCGCCTCGGCTTCCTCTATGGCGGCATCGATCTCAAGCTTTTCGGCGGGAAGCTTCCCTGGACCTTGCGCCATAAGCACCAGGATCATGAGACCCTCAAGAAGGCGTCCGAAGCGCCAAAGATCAACTATCCCAAGCCGGACGGGGTGATCACCTTCGACAAGCTTTCCAGCGTCTATCTCTCGAACACCAACCACGAAGAAGATCAGCCGGTTCATCTGCGCCTGGCCGACCCCGCCATTCCCATCGAACAGAATCTGCCGCTCTATGACGAGCCGGCACAGCGCTACTGTCCCGCTGGCGTCTATGAGGTCGTGCGTGATGAGGACGGGTCGAACCCCCGTTTCGTGATCAACGCGCAGAACTGCGTCCATTGCAAGACGTGCGATATCAAGGATCCAGCTCAGAACATAAACTGGACGGTACCGGAAGGGGGAGGCGGGCCGAACTATCCAAACATGTAGAGGGCGAGGGAAGGGGCGTTGCGCTGAGATCGGAATGGTGCGACGACTTTGCACCAGCGGATCTCGTTCTGCCCGAATCGCCAACGGGATTTGCGCTGGATTGCCGGGAGCCTTGCAATGAGGCTCTTGGGAGTGAAGCAGCTACTCTACTATGGTTACGTCAGCCTTGTTTCTACCTGAGCAAGCGCGCTTCACGCCGGTCAGAGTTTGAGGCTTAAGGAGGTTGCTTGACGCGCATGGCCGAACTTACGCGCCGCCCGGGCGGCCCTTTCCTCATGCTTTTGGGCAGCCTTTGTGCGGCGCTGCTTCTTACTCTGCCCGCCGCTACAGCGCGCGCCAGCCAGCAGACAGAGGAACTGCGCTTACTTCCCCCGGAACAGCCCGTTCAAGAGAGCGTCTACGGCAGTTTCCTCGCCGGCGTGATTGCCGAACGGCGCGGAGATTACCGTGCCGCCGCCGACTTGATGGTCCACGCTCTCTCTGCCGAGCCGGATAATGCTGGCCTGCTGATGCAGGCATTCATGCTCAACGCCGCGGAAGGGCGGATCGATACCGCCTACGCCTTGGCGGAACGCCTGCAAGACCTGGGGCATACGGATGTTGCTTCCCTGCTGGTCCTGGCCACCGGCGCTCTGGCGGAGGGGCGGGCGGAGGATGCAAGAGAACTGCTGGCCCAGCAGCCTCCCTCTAGTTTGGTAGAGCTGAGCCGTCCGGTTCTGGATGCCTGGCTGGCTGTCGCTGAGGATAAGGGCGACGAGGCCTTGGAATCCCTTGATGAAGTGGGTGAGCAGGCAGGGCTCGACCCTCTCCTGGCACTGCATCGGGCTCTCATCCTGGACGTTCTCGGGCGCCTGGACGAGGCCGCCGAGGTTGCCCAGACCTTTCTCGAGGAAAACGAAAATTATTCCCTGCGCCTGGTTTGGCATCTGGGCAATCTCCTGGAGCGCGCGGGGATGGAAGAGCAAGCCGAAGCGCTCTATCAGGAGTTCCAGGCGCGCAATCCAGACAACAGCTTTCTGGCGGAGGAGCTGCAGCAGCGGAGGGACGATGAACAGGGAGCGCTGGTACCTGATGCGCAGCGCGGCTTTGCAGAGGCTCTTTTTGACTTCGCCAGTCTGCTGGCCCAGGAACAGGCACCCATCCCGGCCTTGATTCACGCCCAACTCGCACTCCATTTGGCGCCTGAGCTGGATACAGCGCGGCTATTGACGGGTGAGATCCTGCAATTCCAGAACCGCCGCGAAGCGGCGATCGCCATCTACCAGTCTGTCCCCGAAGACTCTCCTCTTGCCTGGAGTGCACAGCTTCGGGTGGCGGAGGAACTGGAAAGACTCGACCGTCTGGAAGAGGCGGCGGAAACACTGCGGCAGCTCGCAGACCTTCAACCCGATCGCTATGAACCCCTCTACCGCCTTGGCAACCTCTTGCGAAATCAAGAGCGCTTCGAGGAGGCAGCCGAGGTCTACAGCCAGGCCTTGGAAGTGGTTGGGGCCTCACAGCGTCAGCATTGGATCCTCTACTACTTCCGCGCCATCTGCTACGAGCGCTCGAAGCAGTGGGAGAAGGCGGAAAGCGATTTCAAGCGCGCTTTGGAATTGGAGCCCGATCAGCCCTTTGTGCTCAACTATCTGGCCTATTCCTGGATCGAGCAGCACCGCAATCTTGAAGAAGCTGAAGAGATGCTCGTTCGGGCGGTAGAACGCGAACCGGATGACGGGCATATCACCGATTCACTCGGCTGGCTCTACTACCGACTGGGCGAATATCAAAAAGCGGTCGAGCATCTGGAGCGAGCTGTCGAATTGCAGCCTCTAGACCCGGTGATCAATGATCATCTGGGGGACGCCTACTGGCGCGTGAATCGGCAGCGAGAAGCGGTCGTACAGTGGCGCCGAGCGCTCAGCCTGGATCCCGAAGAGGACGAAATTCCCGTGATCGAGCGCAAGATCGAAGAGGGTCTGACGGATGCGCCGACCCCGGAGCTTGTGCCCGAAGAGCAGATTTGAGCGAGCAGACGCAGGGCAGGGCGCTTCTTGCCCCCGCTAAGATCAATCTCACGCTGGAAATCCTGGGGCGCCGGGCCGACGGCTATCATGAGCTTGAAAGCCTGGTGGTGTTTGCCGCCCTTGGTGACGAGCTCGCGGTCGCACCCTCTGATCGTCTTGAGTTGGAGGTGACGGGACCTTTTGCCGCCGAGCTTGCAGGTCCGCAGGAGGACAACCTTGTCTTGCGGGCGGCGCGGCTGCTGGCGAAGGCGGCAAAGCGTGAGGAAGAAGGCGCGTGTCTGAGGTTGACCAAGAATCTCCCGGTCGGCGCCGGCTTGGGGGGCGGTTCCTCGGACGCTGCCGTCGTGCTTCGAGAGCTCAACAGCCTGTGGAACCTGTCCTTCTCCCCGGATCGCCTGGCGGAGCTGGCGCTTTCCCTGGGCGCGGATCTTCCGGCCTGTCTTTACGGGCGTCCTGTCCTGGTGCGCGGTATCGGCGAGCAGCTTTCGCCGGCACCACCACTTCCACCCTTTTGGATCGTGCTGGCCAATCCAGGCCGATCGCTTCCCACTGCTGCGGTCTACCGGGCCCGTGGTGGCCCCTTTTCGCGCTCGAGTGGCTGGTGGGAGGCCCCGCTAAGCAATCTGAACGAGTTCGTGGGCTATCTCCAAGCAAAGAAGAATGATCTTCAAGCACCTGCCATTCAGCTTTGTCGGGAAATCGAGGTTGTCCTCTTGGCCCTCTCACAGAGTCAGGGCGTTCGCCTGGCGCGCATGAGTGGCAGCGGGGCCACCTGCTTTGCGATCTATGCTCAGGAGGAGGAGGCAAGAGCCGCTTCTGACGCCTTGCGCGCTGCCTATCCCCATTGGTGGATCGCTTGCGCCCCGCTTCTAGAGCAGCAGCCCTGCTAGGCGCGACCGCGAGTCGATGGTAAGGGGGCACTATGTGGAACTTTGATCCTTCTTGGCCGGCTTCGGCAAACGAGATGACCCTGGCGGCACAGCTGCTCGCCTGCACAAGCTACATCCGCTCCTTGTGGTCTGCATCAGACGAGGAACACCAGTGGCGGCGGGACGAAGTCGAGGACGCGCTGGCCCAGCTGGCGCGTCAGGAGGAGGTCGCTCTTCCGCCGACGCTCAGGGATCTCGCGCGCCGCCTGGCGAACATTCAGCAATTGCCGCGCGGTGCCGCGGAAGCGCTCCTCTTAAGGATTGAAGAGGAAGCAAAAAGGGCCCTGCTCGCCGATCTGGCCGAGGCGCCTTCGACGGCGAAAGAGTACGTTGATCGCCGCGCCTCTCTGGAAGAACTGCCATGGCTGGGTTCCCACGCCCGTGGCATCCCGCGTGGTTGGGTCCCTCTGTTCGAAAAGACCGCGCAACTGCTGCAGAAAGATTCCCGGGGCGCGCCAGATGAGGCTCGTCAAACCGAGGACCTCAAGGAGAAGTACGGGACGCTCAGGTGGGATGTGCTGGGTGACCCGCTTTTTTATCAACTGGCCTTTCTGGCCGAAGAAATGAGCGAGCACTGCTGCCTTGCCTGTGGCCAGAGAGGAAGGGTCGACGACGCGCACGGCATTCTGCTCACTCTTTGCGATGAGCACGCGAGGCTGCGCGCAGAGGCGCCACGCCAGCTGAGCGACTTGATGTACGAGGAAAAGTGAAAGCTGCGGCGGCGGTTCCTAAAAGGGGCCGTGCCGGCGCCATTGGCGAAGGTCGTCGGCTTGGTCGACATCCGACAAAGACGGGAGGAGGGCGAGGCTTCCCCTCAGTCTGCTGCTGGTTTCTGCCATCACGGTGGCGGATCCCCAGGGGATACCTCCGAAGTCTGGAGGCCGCCACGGACGACGGCGCGTTCCGATCGCCCAGAACCCCCCGTCCACAGCCGGACCCAAAACCCAGTCGTGCCGCTTCAAAAGGCTAAAGGCTTTCGCGATGAGGGAAGGCTCGATGTCTGGAATGTCGGACCCGACCAATAGCCGAGCCCCCCGCTGTTGGTGTTCGCCGGCGAGTAGATGAAGCATGCGCGCACCCAAATCCCCATCTCCTTGCACGACCATGGGATGTCCCTGCGTCCAGCGCCGGGAGCCGCGAGCAAAGGAATCAGGCGTGACGGCAACTTCAAGGCGCCAGCGCGGGTCGCCGCCAAGTCGGCGCAGCAAAGCTTCGAGTGCCACGCGCTGAAAGTGCCAGGCCACCCCCTGACCCAGGGCAGCGGCCAGGCGCTGTTTACCGCATCCCCACCGCGGGCGACGCGCCATGATCACCAAGGTATTTCGGGTCGACCCCATGAGGTCAATGATAGCGCCGCACAAGCCACTCGGGTGACGCGCCCAGAAAATAGAGCGTGAGACAGCCGAGATTGCGCAGCGGCCGCCGCCACCAGCCGTCGCGTTCATAGCGTGCGGCACTGGTGAGGAGTGGAAGGGGCAGGGCGTGCAAACGCCTTTTGCCCAGACGGCGAACCAGCGCCACATCCTCCATCAGAGGGACGGGCGGGTAGCCACCTACTTGAGCGTAGAGCTCCTTGTGGATCAGCAGTCCCTGGTCGCCGTAAGGCAGCCCAAGGCGGGTCGCGCGCCAGTTAGCCAGCCGTTCCACCCGCCGCGCCCCGGGGCAGGTGCTGTCAAGCTTGAGCTGAAAGTGGGCGGCTTGTGATTCCGGCTCCGGGCGGCCAATGAAGGCGACTACCGCCCGGTCCCATTCCTCGGGTAGCCGGCAGTCCGCGTGTAGGAAGAGAAGCCACGCCCCAGCGGCCGCATTGGCGCCTGCGGCCAGTTGCTGCCCGCGGCCGGGCTTCGTAAGGAGCACGCGGCAGCCCTTTTCCGCTGCTTTCTTATGGGTTTCGTCACTGGATCCACCATCTACGACCAGGATCTCCAGGGGAAGACCACTTGAGGCCAGATCCGACAGCAGGGCGGGCAAGGTCGCCGCAGCCTCGAGCGTCGGTATGACGACGCTCAGCTGCGGCTGGTCAATCATGGAAAGGCGCAGAGGTCGTGGGTCACGCGCAGGAATCCGCGGTTTTCCCCTTGTTGCGCGGCAAAGAGATGCTCGTTGCCATCATGCACGACCGAAAAGTGAAGCGGCAGTTCGCCTTCGAACTGCGACACCTCTCCTCCAAGCTTGGTCACGGTGAGGCGAAGGGTCGCTGCCGGATCAAACCAGGCTTCCGGATTGCCATCGGCATTTACCGCGGTCGGCCCGCTGGCGGTTACCGTAAAGAGGCCGTCGGCGAAGGAGGCCATGTCGTTGCCGCCCCGATGCAAGGGAGTGCGCACCAGGAAGCGGCGAGTGACCGGCTCGCCTCGACAATCCCGCTCGCGCTCCACGGCGGATATGACGAAGGAAAGGCGCGCGGGATCAACTCCCTCTTCCAGGCGCTGGCGAGCGAGTTTCAGCAGCTCCGCCAGCTTGCCTTTGGGCACTTCCTCTTCGTAACGGCGGCGCCATTCCGCTTCCGCCTTCTGGGCATTGCTCGCCGCTGCGGCAAGGCGACCATTTTCAGCCTGCAAGGCCTCCTGCCCCACCCGGTTCTCCTCGAGTTGATGCTGGAGCGCATCGATCTGCGCCTGACCAACCTGTCGGCCGGCGCCATAGGCGATCCATAGCGAGATCCCGAAGGCGATCAGGAAGATAAACAGCCTGATCACCGCCCAGCGGCGTTGTTTGCGACGCCGTTCGTAAGGGTCTCGCAGCCCAAGCGACATTCTCGAGTTCTTCCCTATCGCATCTGGTAAACTGGGCAGCCGTTCATCGGTCGCTGCCCGCCTCTGCCTTTACCGAGGCAAGGTGACAGACTATTTGCCTGCTGGCGGCCGCTAGAGCAAGAATCGCCTATGCCGGAGATTGGAGTAGATGACTCATCCTCAGGTTGCTTTCGTTCCCTGGGAGGATAAGGCAGTCGAAGCGCTGCTGAAGCGACTGCTGTTCGATCAGCGCGACCTAATTCCGGCGATCGCACAGCAGCACGACAGCGGTGAAGTGCTGATGCTGGCCTGGATGTCTCCTGAGTCCCTGCGGGAGACGCTGAAAAGCGGCTACGTTTGCTACTGGTCGCGATCGCGGGCGGCCCTTTGGCGCAAAGGCGAGACATCGGGCCACGTCCAGCGCCTGGTGGACCTGCGTTGGGACTGTGACGGTGACACGCTGTTGCTGCTCGTCGATCAAAAGGGGCCTGCGTGCCACACCAACCGCCGTAGCTGCTTCTACAATGCAGTAAGAGAGGGCGTCACCGTTTCGCTCACCAGTCCCCTGGCGAGCGAGGTTTAGCGAGAGCTATCATCAGTCAGCGAGTTCGACGATTTCTGCCAGGTCTTTGACTTCTATCATCGGCCCGCCACTGTAAAACACCCATCCTCTCACCCTCACTCTTTGGCCGGCAAACTGCTGGATCGCTCGGCCCTGATCTGCGAGCTGCCGGATGACCGGGCGAGGCAAGCGGATGGTGAAGTCTTCTCGCCAGTCTTCCGCGAAGTTCAGATAGCCGAGCCCGCGGACTTCATCCGCCCCGACCACCCGTCCCTCGATAACTGAAAAACGGCCGACAGCTCTATCCGCGTGGAGTGCGGAAACAATGGCATGAGCGGGATCTGACCAAAGCCCCCGCTTGCCGCGCATCGCTTCCCGCTCGGCCTGCTGCAGGGCGGCCGGAACTTCCTGCGACATAGCCTCCAGCAGAAGATAACCGCCCGATAGCAGATGCTGTTGCAGCCAGAGCCCCTCTTCGGTTCGAGCATAAACGAGCAGGCGCCGGTGCCTGTCATAACCTTTGTCGGTTGTAAGCACCAAAAGGCCATCACCCGGCCTCACATGAGTCTCCAGCGCCTCCTGCGCGACCTTTTGCCGCCGCCAGTGGGCTTCGTCCTGATAGGTTAGAGGCGCGCGCGGCACCCGCACGTGAGCAAGGCGAAGGTGCCGACCGTCCTGCAGTTGCAGGCTGTTTCCGGAGACCACCCTTTCAACGACGCCTATCTCTGCGGCCTGCCAATCAGGCTCTTTGGCCAGCAGGGGGAAGTGGTTTCCCAAGAATAACAGGACAAGCAGGCAATAGCGCAGCATGCGAGAATTCTAGGCCGCTGCTTTCTGCGCTCGCCAGACAGGCTCTACTTCTGCGCGCTGCACATCCCCTTCCGCGTGTTCTACATCTTTGACTGTGTAGCGGATTCACGCGATCCGCTATATGACAGGGGCCGCTGCACTGGAAGGAGTGTTTATGCCGGGCCATGACTTGTTTCCGCCATTGGAACCCTTTTCCAGCGGCCGCCTAAGGGTAAGCCCGCTGCACGAGATATATTGGGAGCAGTCCGGTAAACCGGACGGCAAGCCTATCCTTTTCTTGCATGGGGGACCGGGAGCCGGCGCGTCACCGGATCATCGCCGCTTTTTCGATCCGGCGGCCTATCGCATCATTATCTTCGACCAACGTGGGGCCGGGCGCTCCACGCCCCTGGGAGAGATCCGCGAGAACACCACCCAGGACGTGATCGCCGACATCGAGAGCCTGCGGGAGTTGCTCGACATAGAGCGCTGGCACGTTTTCGGCGGATCCTGGGGCTCGACTCTGGCCCTTGCCTATGCCCAGGCACACCCTTCGCGCGTTTCCGCGCTTATCCTGCGCGGCATCTTCTTGTCTCGGCGCAAGGAGATCGAGTGGTTTCTCTATGGCTTGAGGCATTTTTTCCCGGAAGTCTGGAGCGGCTTTGCCGGGCATCTGCCGGAAGCGGAACGCGACGACCTCCTGCGTGGCTATCTGAAGCGGCTTGCGGATCCGGACCCTGCCGTCCACCGGCCTGCGGCGCAGTCTTGGAGCACTTACGAGGGAGCTTGCTCTACCTTGCTTCCCAGTCCGGAAACGGTATCCGCCTTCGGTCGAGACAGGACTGCTATCGGACTCGCGCGCCTAGAAGCACACTATTTTGCCAACGGCAGCTTTATGGAGGAGGGGCAACTGCTGCGCGGTGTAGGGCGCATACGCCATATCCCGGGCGTAATTATTCAGGGACGCTACGACAATGTCTGCCCGCCGGTGACGGCGTGGGAATTGGCCCAAGCCTGGCCCGAGGCGGGTTTTGAAATGATTCCCGACGCCGGCCACTCGGCCATGGAACCCAACATCCGCCGCGCCCTGATTCGCGCCACCGAGAACTTCAAGTATCGCTAGGTGGGGAGCCCTGCAGGCTGGCTCGGTGCCGGATGCGATGGAAGCCGCTTGGGAAGAGGAGAGCGTCCTGTTATAAACGGCACCGGGTATCAGGCGCCGTCCCCGTAGCTCAGCAGGATAGAGCAACGGATTCCTAATCCGTAGGTCACAGGTTCGAATCCTGTCGGGGACGCCAATCAAATCAACGACTTACGCCCCTGTCGGCCGAACCATAAAATGAGATTCGGAACCATATAATGAGACAGATCTCATTATATGGTTCAGGATTGAGTTAGCGGCCTTCGTACCGATGGGTTGAGCCGCCGCCGCCGTATCGTTCCACGACAATGTCCAGCGGCTGTGGATGATAAGCCTCGCTGGCCCGCCGTCGGTATCAACATCCACGTGTAGTGGCTTCGCCTGTTCTACGGGTGCTCACGATGGCACTGCCGCAGAAGGTCCTAGGAACCAGCCTAACGCTATTAGCCTCAGCTGACAGAGCGCGTCATGCGTGGTTCAGACGGACACGAACCTGTTGGCGGACCCATGCAGAGGTTGATGATGCTTCCTGTGGCCCTTGGATCAAGCCGATCGCTCGCGCTCAGACGCTATTTGATCCGAAGGACCGACGCACCACTCCAGCCGCCCAGGATGGAAGAGGCCTGGCAGAGGAAAGTACCTATGGATGAGCATAAAGTCGCGATCATTGAAGGAGACGACGACTGCTTCTAGGCCGATGGCGATGGCAGCGATGGCTAAGTCGTCTCCCGTCTTGATCTTTTTCGCGTTCAGGCCTGGGGTTAAGAAGAAGTTCCGAAGTGCTGGGGTGCACACCATCTTGGCGTATGTTCGGGCCGCAGCGCAATCTAAGGGGACGAAGCCTTCAGGAGGGCCGCCCAGCAGGTCGTCTAGCCATCTCTCTCGTTCCGCGGCGCGACCGGGATTAGTTGGCCAAGCCAGTTCAATACCCTTCTGAATCTCAAAGATGGCATTGACCGGAATGAAGATATCCGAGCTCGGCACTTCGGCGAGCCAGTGCTGTAAGCGCGGGTTGGGCCGCGCCTTTTCCAGGTTACTCAACACATTAGTGTCGATCAGGTAGCGCATCGCCGCTGCATCGACGCTCGAGGCTTGCTGGAGTGGCGCTAGTCCTCTGTATATTCATCTAGAGGGTCTTCTTGCGGACCCTTTCCTCCTGATAAAAGGTGCTTCCTGGTCCGAGCGTCGATTCCCTGCTTCTTTCGGTGCATCGCTGCCGCTTCTACCAGAGCATCGTAGTCATCCTTGGACATCACCACCACGCTCCGATGATGACCATCGAATACGATTTGCGGGGCAGATTCTAGGGCCGCGCGGACTATCTCATCAAGACGGTATCGTGCTTCGGGAAGCTGCCATCCGTGTGAGGAGCGGGTGGCCATGCCATCTCTCTCTTTATCAGGTCGGCAGTAGAACATGCCGATTACTTAAATTC
>JAJUFM010000203.1 GCA_029265995.1 Rhodospirillaceae bacterium
GCTTACACAGCGGAACAGCAGTCCGCGCTGCATTCGGGTTAGCGGATAGATGTCTTCGATGGGGTTTCTGGTAGCTGCTGGTGCGCTCCCCCCGAGCACAGGACCGTCCGTCTGCTGCGTTGGCATATTCTGATTTCCGCGCAAGCAAAAAGGACCGACGCCGATAGAACCAAACGCCGGCCCGTCGGAAGTTTACCCAATTCCCTCGGCAGAAGACGCCGAGGCGATCAGAGGCTTTCGATGTAGAAGCCTTCGCCGGCGATCTTTCCGGTCGAGAGTTCTTGAAGTTTCTGATAGAGGCCGCCGCCGTCCTTGGCATGGGGATTGCTCGCCATCTTGTCGAAGGCGGCTTCGCTCTCCCAAACGGTGACGATGCCATACATGGATGGATCCTTTTTGGCGCGCATCAGGCCAAAGCCCACCAATCCCTCCACAACGTCCCCGGGTTTCTTCCCGTCATCCGGGAGCATTTCCTTTTCCAATAGTTTGCGAGCCTCCTTCTCGCTCCCCGCTTTGATGTGGGCGCGAGTGATGGTCATGAACATCTGTGCCATCGTAGTCCTCTCCTATCACTAAGTGGGTATATTGAATTTGATGCGATGGATTTGAGTTCGCCATTCAGCGGGTTAGCTCCGCTTGAAGTTATCGGTGGAGTAATGAAGTTCTGGCGCAATGGACCTTTAGCTGGTCTCTCTAACCGCCACTCAACCACCTGTTAAGTGAACTCTAGGACACTACTCTCCGCCTCACCATGCCATGAATATGGTGGGGATTGATTCATGCCAATACTGTAAAAGGTGAGCTTACATCGCCCTTCTTGGATACAAGGATCACCTGGCGCGAATGGAGCGGGACTTCTACAGAAGCGGACCTGCGTGTGACCACGATCGTGAGCGCCCGTGGCCGGCGCACTCAGGAAATCTCGAGGAGGCGCGGCAATACGTGAAACATCCCTGGGTAGTGACGGCGAGAGAGCCGCAGGCTGGGGCGCCGACCATCCTCTGCTTTCCGCACGCCGGGGGCACCGTCCTTTCCGTTGCGCAGCTCCTGCGCCACCTGCCCATGCATCTCGGCGTCAGGGTCCTCAACCTGCCTGGGCGTGAAGGCAGCGATGCGCATCCGCCGCTTCGCCGCGCCACCACGGCCGCTGCCGCTATCGCCGCGAAGCTGGCCGCTGGGGATTCCGTTCCTGAGGTGTTTCTCGGCAACAGCTATGGCGCCCTCCTTGCCTACGAAACCGCGCGGGTACTGGTCCGTTCAGGCAGAGCCGAGCCCCGGCTTATGGTCTCCGGATTTCGTTCCCCGCTGTTGGCTGCCGCTGAGGCGTCCCTCTTCGCCGCTCCTCGCGCATTTTTGCGCAGCGAACTGGCGGCCCGCTTTGGCGTCGGAGGCGAGGAGCTTGCTGCCCTGGAGCATTATGAGGTCGCCCTGCGCGCCGATCTCGAGGCCTGCGAGACCTATCGTCATGCCGGTGATATTTGCCTCAAACGCCGGATAGAGGTGCTGGCCCTGACTGATGATCCGGCAGTCACGGCGAGCGATCTCATGGCCTGGAAAGGCGTTAGTGCCGGCGGCGCCATGTTGCACGAGGTTCGCGGGCAGCACTTTTGCTGGGCGCACCAGGCCGGCGAGGTGGCGACAGAGGTGCAACGCCTGCTGGACACGACCGCATCCTGCGAGGCGGCCAAGCAGGAGAAAAGCGCCAGGCCAGGGATCCGCTGACCCATGCACAAGCGCAGGATATTCCTTTTCGGAGAGCGCATCACGTCGCGGTTGCGGCAGTTCGAAAGTGCCCTGGTGGAATTGGTGCCGGCTGCCGGTGAAGGCGGGAGCGTCGTGGAAGCGGCGCTGGCAATCCCTGCCGACAGAACCGAAACCGATCCAGAGCTTCTGCTGGTCACCCACCTTCTGAACGAACGCCTCGGTGTGCCGTCTTCGGCCAACGGCCTAATCGGCGTTGGCTTGCTGCAAGCAACTCGTCTTCATCAGGACGGGAAAGACCCCAAAGACGCCTTGATCTCAGCAGATGATGCCAGCGGCCTCGAAAGCTTGGCCGAGCGGCTTCAGATGACACCGGTGGATCACGCTGATGCCTTGCGCGCGGCAGCCTTCGTGCGCTTCCTCTTGGCGGCGCACGGTCCCGA